>NZ_CP056123.1:4500000-4638679 GCF_018219155.1 Moritella sp. 24
CATTGAAAAGGTGTTAAAGACAGGTAAGCAAGCATTAGTGATCGTGCCTGAGATTGGTTTGACGCCACAAACCATTTCACGCTTCAAACGTCGTTTCAACGTCCCTATTGTCGCCCTACACTCTGGTTTAAATGATGCTGAGCGGCGTGAAGCCTGGCTTGAAGCACAAGCCGGTGTCGCTGGTATCGTTATTGGTACACGTTCTGCAATATTTACCCCAATGCATGATTTAGGCGTAATAATTATTGATGAAGAACACGATGGATCATTAAAACAGCAAGAGACATTCCGCTACCACGCAAGAGACTTAGCCATTGTCAGGGCACATAGAAATAATATCGCCGTAGTATTAGGCTCAGCCACACCAGCGTTGGAAACATTGCATAACGCAATGACGGGTAAATATCGTCACCTACAGCTGACTCAGCGTGCAGGCAATGCCAAAATGCCCCTCCATCATCTTATCGATATTAAAAACCAATCATTAGACAGTGGGCTATCAGCCGAGTTTATGGCGCTGATGGAGACCCACTTAGCTGCTGGCAATCAAGTCCTACTATTTTTAAACCGTCGTGGTTATGCGCCGGCTGTTATGTGCCATACCTGTGGCTCAATGGCAGAATGTCAGCGCTGTAATACATATTATACCTATCATCAATCACGCAATACTTTACACTGTCACCATTGCGATGAACAATTTCCGAAACCACGTCGTTGTCCGAGCTGTAATTCCAACGAGATAATGACCGCAGGTTTTGGTACAGAGCAGTTAGAAGCTATGCTATCGACGCATTTCCCTCAATACCCGATCATTCGTATTGACCGAGATAGCACGAGTCGCAAAGGCAGTTTAGAAAAGTCGTTAGAAGCCGTACGTAAACGAGAGTTCCGTATCTTAATTGGTACGCAAATGCTCGCAAAAGGTCATCACTTTCCAGATGTCACCTTAGTTGGGCTCATTGATGTTGATAGCGCGCTATTTAGCAGTGACTTTCGAGCACCTGAAAAATTGGCACAATTATTTGTACAAGTATCAGGTCGTGCAGGCCGCGCAGCAAAACAAGGTGAAGTTGCAATTCAAACTCACCACCCTGAACATGAACTGATTCAAGACTTAGTTAACAATGGTTACAGCCACTTTGCTCAAACAGCATTACATGCTCGCTCAATGGCAAATCTACCGCCTTACAGTTTCCAAGCATTGTTCCGCGCAGAAGCACATCAATTCAGTGACGCCAACGCTTTTTTAGTTGAAATCAAACAGCTCGTTCAAGAACATAATCACAATCCGCAATTACTCTGTTTAGGACCGATGCCAGCCCCGATGGAAAAACGGGCAGGAAAGTATCGCTTGCAACTTTTACTGCAAAGTCCGCAACGTCAACATATTACTCATTTATTACGCCAAATAATGCCCAAAATTGAAGCATTAAAGTCTGCACGCAAAGCCCGTTGGTCGTTAGACGTGGATCCAACTGAAATGTTGTAAGGATATCGGCATTTATCCGTTGATTAGCTAGTCAAACGCCCCTAATCACGCTAAAATGTTGGATCTATTTTTCATCATTGCTAGCGAAGAGAATCCATGAAAGAGCATATTATACAGCTGCTAGAGCAGACAGTTACGATCTTAAAAGAACAACAAATTATTCCTGCAGATGCACAACCACGCATCGCTGTAGATCGAACCCGCGATAAAGCTCATGGTGACTTAGCAACAAACTTAGCGATGATGATGGCAAAACCAGCGAAGAAAAATCCGCGTGAGTTAGCTCAATTAATCATTGATAACCTGCCTGAATCAGACTTAGTAAGTCGCACTGAAATCGCAGGTCCAGGTTTTATCAACATTTTCTTAAACCAAAACTGGTTAGCACAACAGATTGATATTGCACTTGAAGACGAAAACCTTTCAGTACAAAAATCAACAACACCAGACAATGTTGTCGTTGATTTATCATCACCAAATCTAGCAAAAGAAATGCACGTAGGTCACTTACGTTCATCAATCATTGGCGATTCAGTTGCACGTACGCTTGAGCTACTTGGTCATAACGTGATTCGTCAAAACCACGTTGGTGATTGGGGTACACAGTTCGGTATGCTACTCGCATACATGGAAGAAAAACGCGCTGAAAATGCAGAAATCAGCATGCAGCTTTCTGATCTAGAAGTATTCTACCGCGCAGCAAAAGGTCGTTTCGACGAATCTGAAGACTTTGCAACTCGCGCTCGTGAAATGGTAGTAATGCTGCAATCAGGTGATGAAGACTGTAATAAACTATGGCAAGAGTTTAATGACGTGTCACTTGCACACTGTCATGACATCTACAAACGCCTAAACGTAAAATTAACACGTGAAGACGTGCGTGGCGAAAGCTTCTACAACAGCGACCTACACAACGTCGTTAACGAACTTGAAGCACAAGGTTTACTAACAGAATCAAACGGCGCTAAATGCGTATTCTTAGATGAGTTTAAGAATAAAGACGGTGACCCACTACCAGTTATCATCCAGAAAAACGGTGGCGGTTTCCTTTACGCAACAACAGATCTTGCAGCAATGCGTTTCCGTCAACAGCAATTAAATGCTAACCGCATCATGTACTTTGTTGATCAACGCCAAGCACTGCATTTCCAACAAGTATTCTCAGTGGTACAAAAAGCTGGTTTCGTTAAACCAGAGACATCACTGGAACACCTTGGTTTTGGTACAATGAACGGTGAAGATGGCCGTCCATTCAAAACGCGTTCAGGTGGTACTGTTAAACTGGTTGATCTATTAACTGAAGCTGAAGAACGTGCTTACACGCTTGTTAAAGCGAAAAACCCAAGCCTTTCTGAAGAAGAACTAAAACACATTGCACGTGTTGTTGGTATCTCATCAGTTAAATATGCAGATTTGTCTAAAAACCGTAGCAGTGACTACATCTTCAACTTCGATTCAATGTTAAGTTTTGAAGGTAATACAGCACCTTACCTACTTTACGCTTGCACACGTGTTGGTAGTATCTTCAATAAAGTTGATGCAGAAACAGTTGCAAAACTAGCAACTGCAAAAGTACAACTAAACGAAGAAAAAGAACAAGAACTTGCAGGTAAACTGATTCAGTTTAACGAAATTGTTCATCAAGTAGCAAAACGTGCAACACCAAACACGCTATGTACTTACCTATTTGAACTGGCTGGCGTATTCTCAAGCTTCTACGAAGCCTGCCCAATTTTAAGCACTGAAGACGAAAACGTTAAACTAAGTCGCTTAAAACTAGCACAGTTAACTGCTAAAACACTTAAACAAGGCCTAGATTTACTGGGTATTGAAACTTTGGAACGCATGTAAATTATGGCTCGTAAGGATTACGCGGGGCACGCCCCAAAGCCTAGAAAGAAGCGTGGTGCTAAAAAAGCACCACCAACTAAAAAGAAACGTCCGGTGTTGGCTATCTTGCTATTTTTATTGCTTGCGATTGGCCTTGGCTATTTTTTAGCTCAGGTGAGTGGCACAGCAGAAAAATCAGCACCGGAACCCGTTAAAAAAACACAACCTAAAAAGCTAACGGTAAAACCATTACCCGAAAAGCCAAAGGAAGTGTGGCAATATCCACAAGACTTGCAAGAAAAAGAAGTCATTGTCGAAATACCGCCCCAACAAGACACGGGAATTCGTTACCAAATGCAATGTGGTTCATTCCGTCAGCAGTCACAAGCTGAAGCGATGAAAGCAACGATAGCCTTTCAAGGTTATACCGCGAGTGTTCGTCACACCGGCAGTTGGTATCGTGTTGTTTTAGGCCCTTACGAACGTAAACGTACCGCAGAAAAAGAACGCCACCAAATTAAGCGCGCAGGAGTCACAACTTGCGAAATTTGGCAGTGGAAGCCTTGAAAAACTAAATAGGTATACCCACCTTAGTTTGTATATCGTAATGAAATCGCTTCATATCATATGAGGCGTTTTTTTTACCTATCACAATGAAGCGTGGCTAATCCCAACTCAGCTGCGCTCAAATTAATTAGAGTGGAGTTTATCGTGACTACTATTGTATCTGTACGCCGTGAAGGCAAAGTCGTAATGGCCGGAGACGGACAAGTTTCTCTTGGCAACACGGTAATGAAAGGCAACGCAAGAAAAGTACGCCGTTTGTACAATGGCCAAGTTATCGCAGGTTTTGCCGGCGGTACAGCTGACGCATTTACCCTCATCGAACGTTTTGAAGCAAAATTACAAGCTCACCAAGGTCACCTAGAGCGTGCCGCTGTAGAGCTTGCTAAAGATTGGCGCACCGACAAAATGTTGCGAAATCTAGAAGCACTACTGGCTGTAGCGGATAAGAATAGCTCATTCATCATTACCGGTAATGGCGATGTTGTTCAACCAGAAAATGATCTTATTGCGATCGGTTCAGGTGGCAACTTCGCACAAGCATCAGCAATGGCATTATTAGAAAATACTGAATTAGACGCTGAAGAGATCGCTAAAAAATCCCTGACTATTGCAGGTAATATCTGTGTATTCACCAACGGTTTCCAAACAGTTGAAACTATCGATTACTAAATTTACCGAATTAAAGGAAGCTTATTATGTCGTCAATGACTCCAAGAGAAATCGTTTCTGAATTAGACCGCCACATTATCGGTCAACAAAATGCAAAACGCGCAGTAGCAATCGCACTGCGTAACCGCTGGCGCCGCATGCAGTTAGACCAAGAACTTCGTCAAGAAGTATCACCAAAAAATATTTTGATGATCGGTCCAACTGGTGTTGGTAAAACAGAAATCGCACGTCGTTTAGCTAAATTAGCCAACGCACCATTTATTAAAGTTGAAGCAACTAAATTTACTGAAATTGGTTATGTGGGTAAAGAAGTTGACCAAATAATCAAAGACTTAACAGATGTAGCGGTAAAATTAACCCGTGAACAAGAAATGAAGAAGTACCATGTTCGTGCAGAAGAAAATGCTGAAGATCGTGTACTTGATGCATTGCTACCAAACCCACGTAATAACTGGGGCGAAGAAGAAAAAGCCAGCAATGATAATACGCGTCAAATCTTCCGTAAAAAACTACGTGAAGGTAAATTAGACGACAAAGAAATTGATATTGAACTTGCAGCGCCTCAAATGGGTGTTGAGATCATGGCGCCTCCGGGCATGGAAGAAATGACCAATCAGCTACAAGGCATGTTCCAAAACCTATCTGGTGGTTCAACAGCTAAATCACGTAAAATGAAAGTGAAAGAAGCCCTAAAACAGCTTGTTGAAGACGAAGCAGCAAAACTGGTAAACCCAGAAGAATTAAAAGAAAAAGCAATTTTCGCAGTAGAAAATAACGGCATCGTATTCCTTGATGAAATAGATAAGATCTGTAAACGCAGCGATTCAAATGACGGTGGCGTATCACGTGAAGGTGTACAGCGCGATCTGCTACCACTTATTGAAGGTTCAACCGTAACAACGAAACACGGAATGGTGAAAACAGACCATATCTTATTCATCGCATCAGGTGCTTTCCAAGTAGCTAAACCATCAGATTTAATCCCAGAGTTACAAGGCCGTCTACCTATTCGTGTTGAATTAGATGCCCTTAAAGCAGAAGATTTTGTGCGTATTCTGACGGAACCAAACGCATCATTAACAGAACAATACATTGCAATGCTTAAAACCGAAGGTGTTGATGTTAACTTCACACAAGAAGGTATTGACGGTATCGCAAATGCGGCATGGAATGTTAATGAGAAAACAGAAAATATCGGTGCTCGTCGTTTACACACTGTATTAGAACGTTTAATGGAAGAGATTTCATTCGATGCTTCAGATAAATCAGGTGAAACATTAATTGTTGATGGTGATTACGTGAGTAAATATCTAAACGAACTAGTAGAAGACGAAGATCTAAGTCGTTATATTCTTTAATCTATTTTTCATTAAAACTAAAAAATAGAAAACAAAAAGGCGCTTATCATAGCGCCTTTATTTTTACTAAACCATAATTTAACGGCGGTGAAGCAGTGCACTTTGGCTTACATCGATCGGCTTTAACTTCTCAGTAAGCAGACTCCAATGACAGCGAGTTCGTCTTAACGAACTTATTTTCTTCTTGAGTCTAGAACGTTTCATGGGTGCACTCTCCTATTTTCGAAAAATATGGTCAGTATTCTCAGTCCAAATAAGATTAGTCTAGGTTTACTAAAACACCAATATACAATTATTGATAATAATATATTTATAGCCAGTGATGTCTCAATTTTTTATGCCAAATTATGATAGGCTAGAAACAAACTCTCACAGATAAAATTACTTAAGAAGCTTCTGCAACCTATGTCCACTAAATACCCATGTGTCGAATTTGATAACCCATATAATTTAACTACAGAATCACAGCTTGCAGATAAATATCATCATGAGATTTCACAATTTTGGGATGCAACGATCGTAGAAGGCTCGTTAAAAGGCGTCGATAACATAACGCTACGCTATGCTTCTGCAGTAATAAATGAGACTGGCCCTGCAATTGTACTTTTAGGCGGACGTTCAGAATCCTACCAAAAATTTAGAGAGCTTATTTACGATCTATGCCAACAAGGCTATTCGGTGTATTGTTTAGATCATCGCGGCCAAGGTATGTCAGATCGTTTACTTAAAAATCTACATAAAGGGCATGTAGAGCATTTCCGTGATTACGTCACTGATTTAAGATTCTTTATTGATAAGGTCATTAGCCCAAGCCAACACAGTAAGCAATACCTACTCAGCCATTCTATGGGCGGTGCAATTGCGAGCTTATATTTACAAAGCTATCATAATGACTTTGACGCTGCCGTATTAGCATCACCGATGTTTGGTATTAACTTCGGTCAAATACCACGTCCGATTGCGAATGTTTACAGTCGAGCTATGCATATCGTGAATAAGATCATTCATACCGAATCATTTTATGCACCAGGTAAAGGTGACTTTTCTCACTCACCATTTGAAAACAATCAACTAACACAAAGTCCATTACGATTTGATATTTTTCGCCGTAGCTATGGATTCTATCCACAAACCCAACTGGGTGGACCTACGATTAACTGGCTACAACAAAGTGTTAAAGCCTGTCGTCAAGCAATCCACTATGCAGGCGATATAAAAACGCCAACCCTGATCTTACAGGCCGGTGGTGATGAAGTGGTACTTGCTGAAGCACAACAACAGTTTTGCCGTGCATTAAGCCACAAACATAATCAACATCAGCCTGCCCAGCCAGTTCTTATTCCTGGTGCGGCACACGAATTATTCTTAGAAACGGATATTTTTAGGATCCCGGCGCTAACTGTAGCACTCCACTATTTTGCTAAACATTAGCCCATTACTACGGACAGTTATCACGATAAACACACTATTTTAGGTACATAAAATAAAGTAAATATTGAGGTTTAAATGTATAAAGTTATCGTTTCTGATTTAGATGGTACGTTACTAACGCCTGCGCATATAGTCTCAGAGCAAACCAAAACGACGATCCATAAGCTATTAAAACAAGATAAAAAATTTATCATCGCCACTGGTCGTCATAACGTTGATGTAGAAGCGATCAGAAAAACAATTGATGCAGAGATTTACCTTATCACCTCAAATGGTGCGCGTGTACATAACAATAAGGGAGAGCTAATTTACAGCAAAAATGTATCTACAGATATCGCTCAAATAATCTCTGAAATCGATTTACCAAAAACAATACAAGCTAATATTTATCGCGATGACGAGTGGTTTGTGAATAAGCCTAATCCAGAGATCCTTAGCTTTAGTCAGGATTCTACCTTTAGCTATCAAGTGGTCGATATCACCACCTTAGAAAAAGCAGGTATTGCGAAGTTCTTTTTCTGTGGCCCGCATGATGACTTAGTTAAATTAGCAGATCAAATCAACGCACAGTACAGCACACAACTAAATGTCTCATTTTCATTACCAGAATGCCTCGAAGTGATGGATATCAAAGTTAATAAAGCTGAAGCACTGACTGAGGTACTAAAAATAAAAGGCTTCACGATGGCTGAAACAATTGCCTTTGGTGATGGTATGAATGATTTAGAGATGTTACAAGCTGTTGATAAAGGTTTAATAATGGGTAATGCTTCCGTAATGCTTAAAAACGCACTACCTGACTTCGAAATGATAGGTGATTCAGCAGAAGATGGCGTTGCACAGTATATTGAAAAAAATATATTGTAGTTAATAACTGCCAACCGCATAATAAATTAGAATTAGTTACTCAGAATGGAATCTCGGTAACTAATTAACTATTAGATAAACTCTCGATATCAAGGATGAATTATGCTTCGAGTTATAACCTATCTCAGCCTGCTTATAATGACAGGCTGCGTGCAATCGTATCAACCAATTATAAGCAATAGCCTTTATTCTCTCGATAACAGCAAACAGCAAATATCAAAATCAGCACTTAACTCACAACCTTTAACAGGTGTGATTAACAGTGAACCACATACTTCAGTGATCCCACCTAAATACACTAATTTCAATGGAGTGGTAACAATAACAGCGCAGCAACGTACCATACGCTTATGCCATAATGATCAGATTTTTAATCTCCAACCAAATAGTCATTTATTAAAACAAATTAAACAGTTAAATAAAAATAAAGCCTATATTGAATTCGAAGGTCAAATTAACCAATCATTAAACCCAACTCACCTACGCGCAAATATCAGTGTAGAACAACTGCATTATTTATCTAGTCAAAGTAAAACCAGTTGTAAAACGCCCCTCTCGGCAGCAAGCTTTCAAATCATAGGATCTGAATTAAATTGGAGAGGCTACGGCCAAGATAATGAACTGACATTCATCATTAAAGATTTAAACAGTAAATGGACGATTAAGAAGAGTGTAGTAACAAAAGGTCTACATGCATTCGTAGAAACTGAAAACGACAGTGGGGAACAGCTTAATATATCCTTTGCTGGAAATGGATGTATAGATAACAACAATAATTATTGGCAGTATGAAACAACGGTATATTTAAAAAACAAACAAATAAAAGGCTGTGGTCAATATCCTAACCAACAAGACAGCATAGGCAATTGGCTTGGTCACTATCGTTATAAAAATAATAATGTCACGATCGAGTTAGCACTATTAGCACATCACCAAGCTAATGTTAGATATCTTTATAACAATGGTAATGAAATCAATGAAAGTGGTTATTGGCATTTATACGGTTCATCAGGATTAAAATTACTGCTAACTAAACGTCAGGAAAATAAAGCAAACATCGTTTTTCACTTTCGCCGTGATGGAGTCAAGTTAGAAGCCGATCAGCAGTGGCGAAATAATCAAAACTATAGTTTTAATGGCTCAGTCTTAACACTCGATAGAATAACCGAAAGTATAAAGACAGAATCAGTTTTCACTCTAGAGCGCAATACTTCTGAACGCATATTTCTACCAGAAAACCTAGTATCACCGAGGGTAAGTACACCCGCAATTAACAACGCCATAAAGCGCTACTTCACGATGCATAAAACCAAATCTGCTCACTCAAAATACTGGTTTAGTGAATATGACTTAAATGGCAATGGTCGCAAAGATCTATTAGTCATGCTTGATTGGTGCAAAACTGGTGGGTGTGTTTTATTAGTATTTGAAAATAAAGTAAATGGCTATAAATTTGTAAGTCGGATATCTGAAGCTCAAGTCCCTATCCAGATCAGCCAGACACAAAATTATCAATGGCAAAGTTTATTAATGAAGAATAATCAAAGATGGCAGCAATTAGACTTTAACGGAATAAACTATCCCGCTAAAGTGAGTAATGGTATACAAGCCAATAAAAATACGTTTACTCAAGTGCAGCTAATCAGCAACCCATTAACGGCTGATAACGCGATTCCAATAAAGTAAATAAGACTTAAACTTTGGGTTATAAATGAATGACTCAAAGTTTCATTAAGTGCTAATCAACAACTATGTAAACTGTCCGCAACTCCAGCCTGAAGACCAAGCCCACTGGAAATTATAACCACCTAACCAACCACTTACGTCCATAACTTCACCAATAAAGTATAAGCCTGCTGCTTTTTTAGCTTCCATCGTTTTTGACGAAAGTTCATCAGTATCGACACCGCCTAGAGTAACTTCAGCTGTTCTATAGCCTTCGGTACCATTCGGCTTTACTTTCCAGCTATGTAATAGCGTTGATATATCATTAAGATCTTTATGCTGTAATTGTTTAAGCGTGCATTCAGGTAACAAATCATCGGCATAAAATATCTCAACAAGTCGTTTCGGTAATAAACGCCCTAAGGATGTTTTTAATGCTTGATTTGGACTTGATTCAGTCATGCCTGCTAAGGTTTCAATAATATCAGCATCAGGTAACAAGTTAATGCTAACCGCTTCACCTGGATTCCAATACGAAGATACTTGTAATACTGAAGGACCGGATAAGCCTCGATGGGTAAATAATAGCGCCTCTTTAAAGCTAACACCTGATTCTGTCGTGATATTTACAGGTAAACTAACACCTGACAGATCAGCATATTTATCTTTATCATGCTGCTGTAAAGTAAAAGGAACGAGGCCAGCTTTAGTCGGATTTACTTTTAAACCGAACTGCTCCGCGATCTTATATCCAAAAGGGGTTGCACCCAATTTAGGCATAGATAAACCACCAGTTGCGACAACTAATGACTCACAATTTAATGCCCCTTGACTCGTTTCAAGATGAAAACGTTCATCATCCGCTTTTTCAATAGATAAAATTTCAGTACGTAATTGAATCTTAACGCCAGCCCAATCACATTCTGTATGTAACATATCAACGATGTCTTTTGCTGAATCATCACAGAATAACTGCCCATGTTCACGCTCATGATAAGCGACGCCATGGCGTTCAACCATATCAATGAAATTCCACGCTGTATAACGGCTTAATGCAGATTTAACAAAATGTGGATTTGCACAAATAAAAGCATCTGTAGATAGCGCGTTGTTGGTAAAGTTACAACGACCACCACCACTAATTAATACTTTACGACCTGCTTTCTTGGCATTATCGAGAACCAATACAGAGCGACCTCGGTAACCAGCACTTGCTGCACACATCAATCCTGCTGCGCCAGCACCAATTACAATCACATCACAACTTTGGCTCATCGAAGACCTCTAATTTAAACTACAATACAAAAATGGAGCCGCAGAATAGCATTAATTATCCAGATACCCAAACGACTTCAAGTAAGATATAGAGAGATTTATTACAGCTTGTTAATACGCTCTTCAACTTCCGGTTCTAAGTAAGCCATTTCATCAAGGTCTGCGGCCCATTCATGCTTTTCAGCCAATACGCGTAGCATGCGAATAGCCGTAACTTGCACGATAGCAACTTCAGACCACATTGATTTATTCAAACAACGCCAATGGTCAGCATCAATACGTTTTGGATTATTAAGCTGTTCACTGCAAGTATCACAAATCAAAATACAATCATCATAATCCGGAGTTGTCGGGACCGGTGCAACTTCAAAAATATTGAGTTTCACACCTGAAGCGTCACATGTTTCACAATGCGAACGAGCACGTCGTGCTAAGTTTTTACCGAATGCATTTAATTCATCTTTTCTATGCTGATGTTTGTCTAAGCCTTTAGCCATGATTTCAATTCCTATATATTTAAACTGTGTTGAAAATACGTTTATTTGTCAGGAATAGCAAACGTTAGCACTAATAAAAAATACTATAAAATATCACTAGTTTAAATACTTCATAGATGAGAAGTGGATTGCTATAATCGATTCACATGGATAGCATTTTAGTAAAGGAATAACAAATGATCCCAAGTAACAAACCCCTGAATCCAAATTTCTCTTCAGGCCCTTGCAGTAAGCGTCCAGGCTATGAATTAGCACAACTGGATATAAGTACTCTCGGTCGCTCACACCGTTCTAATGTCGGTAAAGCAGCGCTACAACAAGCCATCAAACAAACTAAAGCGCTATTAAAAATTCCCTCTAACTATCAAGCAGCTATTGTGCCAGCATCTGATACTGGCGCAATGGAAATGATGTTATGGTCATTACTTGGGAAAAAACCTGTCGATGTTTGCTACTGGGAATCATTTGGTAAAGGTTGGTTCAGTGATATAAAAAACGAATTACAGCTCAGTGATGTAAATGCAATAACGGCAGATTACGGTCAACTTCCAGATCTAACTCAAACAAGTTCAGATCATGACATCATTTTTACTTGGAATGGTACAACGTCTGGCGTTAAAGTTGAAAATGCAGATTGGATCGACTCTCAACGTAGTGGATTAACCATTTGTGATGCGACATCTGCAGTTTTTGCAATGCAGATGGATTGGGATAAACTCGACGTAACGACATTTAGCTGGCAAAAGGTGCTGGGTGGTGAAGGTGCGCATGGCATGATCGTACTAAGCCCGGCGGCAGTTGAACGCTTAGAGTCTTACACCCCGCCTTGGCCCCTGCCAAAAATTTTCCGCTTAACTAAAAACGGTAAACTTATTGAGGGTATCTTCAAAGGTGCCACGATAAATACCCCGTCGATGTTATGTGTTGCGGATTATTTAGATGCATTAAATTGGATAACAGAAATAGGTGGCGTTGAAAGTGCAATTACGCGTTCTGAACACAATTTAGCTATTTTAACGAACTTTGTCAGTCAAAATGATTGGATTGAGTTCCTTGCCGAGCAACCTGAATGTCGTTCAAATACAAGCGTATGTTTACGCCTATCCCTCACAGATGATCAACTGAAAGTATTTTGTAAACTATTAGCCGAACAGCAAGTGGCTTTCGATATTAACTCATATAAAGATGCACCATCAGGACTTCGTATTTGGTGTGGCGCTACGGTTGAATCACATAATATTGAATTACTATTGCCTTGGCTCACTTGGGCTTATGAGAATGTTAAAGATAAAAACTAACAAATTTTATCTTTAAGCTGAAACCAAAAACCAGCCGTCGGCTGGTTTTTTATTATCTTGCTTGTCGTCGCTATCAGTACTATCACGCGATTTCACTGAATTTTAGACACAAAAAAGCCGATACCATCACTGATATCGGCTCTCTCTAATTTGGCGCTTGGCGATGCCCTACTCTCACATGGGGAAGCCCCACACTACCATCGGCGTTATTACGTTTCACTACTGAGTTCGGAATGGGATCAGGTGGTACCGTAACACTATGGTCACCAAGCAAATCTTGTTTGCTTTCAAAATGTATCTCTAAAATCTGAAAAGCTATAAATAAAGAAGTCTTTAAAACATAAAGTGTTCAATCTATTCTTAAGTCGATATTTCAATTAATCATACTTTAATTTGTATGGTTAAGCCTCACGGGTAATTAGTACAAGTTAGCTCAATGCCTCACAGCACTTACACACCTTGCCTATCAACGTTGTAGTCTCCAACGGCCCTTCAGGGGACTTAAAGTCCCAGTGAGAACTCATCTCGAGGCCTGCTTCCCGCTTAGATGCTTTCAGCGGTTATCAGTTCCGAACTTAGCTACCGGGCAATGCTATTGGCATAACAACCCGAACACCAGTGGTTCGTCCACTCCGGTCCTCTCGTACTAGGAGCAGCTCCTCTCAATTCTCAAACGCCCACGGCAGATAGGGACCGAACTGTCTCACGACGTTCTAAACCCAGCTCGCGTACCACTTTAAATGGCGAACAGCCATACCCTTGGGACCAACTTCAGCCCCAGGATGTGATGAGCCGACATCGAGGTGCCAAACACCGCCGTCGATATGAACTCTTGGGCGGTATCAGCCTGTTATCCCCGGAGTACCTTTTATCCGTTGAGCGATGGCCCTTCCATTCAGAACCACCGGATCACTAAGACCTACTTTCGTACCTGCTCGACGTGTCTGTCTCGCAGTTAAGCTGGCTTATGCCTTTGCACTAACCACATGATGTCCAACCATGTTTAGCCAACCTTCGTGCTCCTCCGTTACTCTTTGGGAGGAGACCGCCCCAGTCAAACTACCCACCAGACACTGTCCGCAACCCCGATAAGGGGCCTACGTTAGAACATCAAACGTACAAGGGTGGTATTTCAAGATAGACTCCACATCATCTAGCGACAATGTTTCACAGTCTCCCACCTATCCTACACATGTAGGTTCAATGTTCAGTGCCAAGCTATAGTAAAGGTTCACGGGGTCTTTCCGTCTAGCCGCGGGTACACTGCATCTTAACAGCGATTTCAATTTCACTGAGTCTCGGGTGGAGACAGCGTGGCCATCATTACGCCATTCGTGCAGGTCGGAACTTACCCGACAAGGAATTTCGCTACCTTAGGACCGTTATAGTTACGGCCGCCGTTTACCGGGGCTTCGATCATGAGCTTCGACCTAAGTCTAACCCAATCAATTAACCTTCCGGCACCGGGCAGGCGTCACACCGTATACGTCATCTTTCGATTTTGCACAGTGCTGTGTTTTTAATAAACAGTTGCAGCCACCATTTCTCTGCGACCAACAATAGCTTACGGAGCAAGTCCTTCACCATCATTGGCGTACCTTCTCCCGAAGTTACGGTACCATTTTGCCTAGTTCCTTCACCCGAGTTCTCTCAAGCGCCTTAGTATTCTCTACCTAACCACCTGTGTCGGTTTGGGGTACGATTCTCTTATATCTGAAGCTTAGAGGTTTTTCCTGGAAGCCGGGTATCAACTACTTCATCTCCGTAGAGACTCGTCATCAGTTCTCAGCCTTAATGTATTCCCGGATTTGCCTAAGAATACAGCCTACAACCTTAAACATGGACAACCATCGCCATGCTAGCCTAACCTTCTCCGTCACCCCATCGCAATATAAGTGAGTACTGGAATATTAACCAGTTTCCCATCGACTACGCCTTTCGGCCTCGCCTTAGGGGTCGACTCACCCTGCCCCGATTAACGTTGGACAGGAACCCTTGGTCTTTCGGCGTGGAGGTTTTTCACCCCCATTATCGTTACTCATGTCAACATTCGCACTTCTGATACCTCCAGCAAGCTTCTCAACTCACCTTCAACGGCTTACAGAACGCTCCTCTACCATGCAAGAACAAGTCTTGCATCCGTAGCTTCGGTGGTATGTTTAGCCCCGTTAAATCTTCCGCGCAGACCGACTCGACCAGTGAGCTATTACGCTTTCTTTAAAAGATGGCTGCTTCTAAGCCAACTTCCTGGCTGTCTGAGCCTTTCCACATCGTTTCCCACTTAACATACACTTTGGGACCTTAGCTGACGGTCTGGGTTGTTTCCCTTTCCACGACGGACGTTAGCACCCGCCGTGTGTCTCCCGCGATTGAACTTATTGGTATTCGGAGTTTGCAAAGGGTTGGTAAGTCGGGATGACCCCCTAGCCTTAACAGTGCTCTACCCCCAATAGTTAGACGCGAGGCGCTACCTAAATAGCTTTCGAGGAGAACCAGCTATCTCCCGGTTTGATTGGCCTTTCACCCCCAGCCACAAGTCATCCGCTAATTTTTCAACATTAGTCGGTTCGGTCCTCCAGTTGATGTTACTCAACCTTCAACCTGCCCATGGCTAGATCACCGGGTTTCGGGTCTAATCCCAGCAACTATTCGCGCAGTTAACACTCGGTTTCCCTACGGCTCCGCTATTCGCTTAACCTTGCTACTGAAATTAAGTCGTTGACCCATTATACAAAAGGTACGCAGTCACAGAACAAGTCTGCTCCCACTGCTTGTACGTATACGGTTTCAGGTTCTATTTCACTCCCCTCACAGGGGTTCTTTTCGCCTTTCCCTCACGGTACTGGTTCACTATCGGTCAGTCAGTAGTATTTAGCCTTGGAAGATGGTCCTCCCATATTCAAACAGCATATCACGTGTGCCGTCCTACTCGATTTCACAGTAAGGTCGTTTTCATGTACGGGACTATCACCCTGTATCGTGAAACTTTCCAGAATCTTCCACTAACTTCCAAACTGCTTAAGGGCTAGACCCCGTTCGCTCGCCGCTACTAAGGGTATCTCTATTGATTTCTTTTCCTCGGGGTACTTAGATGTTTCAGTTCTCCCGGTTCGCTTCGTAACGCTATGTATTCACGTTACGATACTCTACAAAGTAGAGTGGGTTCCCCCATTCGGAAATCTGTGGATTAACGCTTTTTATCAACTCCCCACAGCTTAACGCAGATTAACACGTCCTTCATCGCCTCTGACTGCCTAGGCATCCACCGTATACGCTTAGTCACTTAACCATACAATCTAAAGTCGACCGTACAATTGAAATAACTAGGTATTATCTAGTTTTTTTCGCCTCAAGAATACTCAAGAACACTATATTGTTATTACCTAAGTAATAACGTGTTTTAAGAACTTCTTTATTTATTCAGCTTTCCAAATTTTTAAAGAGCAATTTGCTAAAAAGCAAAGATAAGCGTTGCTTATCTTTACTCTCTAACGTCTTTAACGTTTTCTATTCAAGCAATTTGTGTGGGCACTTACAAAAATTAACAACTTTACGTAAGGAGGTGATCCAGCCCCAGGTTCCCCTAGGGCTACCTTGTTACGACTTCACCCCAGTCATGAACCACACCGTGGTCATCGCCCTCCCGAAGGTTAAGCTAATGACTTCTGGTGCAGCCCACTCCCATGGTGTGACGGGCGGTGTGTACAAGGCCCGGGAACGTATTCACCGTGACATTCTGATTCACGATTACTAGCGATTCCGACTTCATGGGGTCGAGTTGCAGACCCCAATCCGGACTACGACGCACTTTATGGGATTCGCTTACCATCGCTGGTTTGCAGCCCTTTGTATGCGCCATTGTAGCACGTGTGTAGCCCTACTCGTAAGGGCCATGATGACTTGACGTCGTCCCCACCTTCCTCCGGTTTATCACCGGCAGTCTCCTTAGAGTTCCCACCATTACGTGCTGGCAAATAAGGATAAGGGTTGCGCTCGTTGCGGGACTTAACCCAACATTTCACAACACGAGCTGACGACAGCCATGCAGCACCTGTCTCATAGTTCCCGAAGGCACCAATTCATCTCTGAAAAGTTCTATGGATGTCAAGAGTAGGTAAGGTTCTTCGCGTTGCATCGAATTAAACCACATGCTCCACCGCTTGTGCGGGCCCCCGTCAATTCATTTGAGTTTTAACCTTGCGGCCGTACTCCCCAGGCGGTCTACTTAATGCGTTAGCTTAAGAGCCCAGTTCTCAAGGAACCAAACTCCGAGTAGACATCGTTTACGGCGTGGACTACCGGGGTATCTAATCCCGTTTGCTACCCACGCTTTCGCATCTGAGCGTCAGTTACTTGCCAGGTGGCCGCCTTCGCCACTGGTATTCCTTCAGATCTCTACGCATTTCACCGCTACACCTGAAATTCTACCACCCTCTCAAGAACTCTAGTTTGCCAGTTCGAAATGCAGTTCCCAGGTTGAGCCCGGGGCTTTCACATCTCGCTTAACAAACCGCCTGCATGCGCTTTACGCCCAGTAATTCCGATTAACGCTTGCACCCTCCGTATTACCGCGGCTGCTGGCACGGAGTTAGCCGGTGCTTCTTCTGCGAGTAACGTCACAGTAAGCAGTTATTAACTACTTACCTTTCCTCCTCGCTGAAAGTACTTTACAACCCGAAGGCCTTCTTCATACACGCGGTATGGCTGCATCAGAGTTTCCTCCATTGTGCAATATTCCCCACTGCTGCCTCCCGTAGGAGTCTGGACCGTGTCTCAGTTCCAGTGTGGCTGATCATCCTCTCAGACCAGCTAGGGATCGTCGCCTTGGTGAGCTCTTACCTCACCAACAAGCTAATCCCACTTGGGCTCATCTAGTCGCGAGAGCTTTCAAGAAGAGGCCCCCTTTCACCCGTAGGTCGTATGCGGTATTAGCAGTCGTTTCCAACTGTTGTCCCCCTCGACTAGGCAGATTCCCAAGCATTACTCACCCGTCCGCCGCTCGACGCCAGAATAGCAAGCTATTCTTCGTTTCCGCTCGACTTGCATGTGTTAAGCCTACCGCCAGCGTTCAATCTGAGCCATGATCAAACTCTTCAATTAAAAGTTTTTTGACTGATGCCTAAAATCATTACTGATAATAAGTATCAAGTCGGCTCAATGAATTCTGTACTTCAACAACAAACCGAGGTTTGTTGTTTATAAAACCAAATCTTTCGATTTAATTTAATGTTCATAATTACATTGATATAATTTTTGGTCATTATATCTCTGTAAGTACTCACACAGATTGCTTGAATAAATTGTTAAAGAGCGTTGACCTTGACGTCTTGCGTCGTAGTCAGGCTGCGTATTCTACGCAAACCAATTTTGAAGTCAAGCACATATTTATGCTTTATTCAGGAAGTTTAAAAAGTAACCTAAGTCGCTTTTAAACACCTTAACTTAGCGGCTGTTGCCGTGTCAGTGAGGCGCCATTATAGGGATTAAACATTTACAGGCAAGTCATTTCTAAGAAAATAATATAGCGCTATTAATGCTGGTTGTTTACTATGCATATTGACCACTGACTAACATTAATGACTATATAAGGACAATAATGAGTACTTCACTTAGAGAATACCGAGGAATTTCACCGCAGCTAGCCAATTCAGCTTACGTTGACAAATCAGCAGTCCTTATCGGAAATATAACTATAGATGAAGATGCCAGTATATGGCCACTCGTTGCTGCACGTGGAGATGTAAACAAAATCAGTATCGGTGCGCGTACCAATGTACAAGATGGTTGCGTATTACACGTCACCCGTAAGAGTCCAGCAAACCCCAACGGCATTCCTTTACTGATAGGTGAAGATGTAACAGTTGGTCACAAGGCACTATTACATGCATGTACTATTGGTAATCGAGTACTCATCGGCATGGGATCAATTATACTTGATGGGGCGATTATTGAGGATGACGTCATGATCGGAGCTGGCACCTTAGTCCCACCACGAAAAAAATTAATCAGTGGTTATCTATATATAGGCAGCCCAGCAAAACAAGCTCGAAAATTAACAACAGAAGAAATCGCATTCTTAAAACTATCAGCTGACAATTACGTGATTCTTAAAAATGAGTATATTGAAGACAGCCAATAGCGGACATATTATTAAATAGTATGCAGGCCCCTGCTAACATTCTATTTAGCGGGGGCTAATAATATTATTATTTGATCGTCTTTCTTAATTCAGTAAGCACTGAAGACATAATAGGTGTGACCCCTCGCCAAACTTTAAAACTCTCAGCAGCCTGGCCAACTAACATGCCCAAACCGTCAATCACAATTTCAGCACCTTGTTCTGCCGCCCATGAATTGAAAGCTGTCATGCCTGCTTTATACATCATGTCATAGCAAATTGTATCTGTATTAATTAATGTAGATGAAATGGCAGGGATAGCACCAGACAAACTCGCAGACGTAGAATTAATAATAAGATCAAAATGGCCATTTAGCTCAGTAAAGCCGCATGCGTTAATATTACCTTTACCATTAAATAATGATGCTAACTGCTGTGCTTTTGCATCAGTACGGTTTGCAATAACAAGTTCTTTTATACCTTGATCTAATAATGGTCCTATTACCCCACGTGCAGCACCACCTGCACCAAGTAATAAAATGCGTTTATTCGTTAATTCTGTATATTGTAATAAATCATGAACAAGACCAAAACCATCTGTATTATCACCAATAACACAGCCATCATCACGAAGATAAAGCGTATTAACCGCACCAGCAAGCTGTGCTCTTGCTGTTAATTCCTTAGCAAATGAAAAAGCATCCTCTTTAAAAGGCACGGTAATATTACAACCCTTCCCTCCCTGAGAGAAAAACGTATTCATTGCAGTAACAAAGCCATTAATTGGCGCTTCAATTGCCTGATAACTAAGATCCTGCGCAGTTTGCTGAGCAAACAAAGTATGAATCATCGGTGATTTACTGTGGTTAATTGGATTACCAAATACGGCATAACGATCCATATTGCACAACTCCTGTAATGAAATGGACGAAAGAAAAATCGAGTAAACAATGATATTACTATAACGGTCAATAAGTATTATTGAGACTAACGATAAACCTTGCCAGTAAGCGCATCTGTGATCGTTGTCGGTTGTGAAAGTTCACCAACGGGCTCATCAACAATAGCGCCAAGGTGAGATTCTAATTGTGCAGCCACTTCCTCAGCAGTCACACAAGGTGTTAACCCCGTTAAATTAGCACTGGTTGATGTAATTGGACCACCAAAAGCGAGACATAAGGTTTGCACTGTCGGGTGTGCAGATACACGAACAGCAATGCTATCAAATTGTCCTGTTAACCATTTCGGTACTTGTGCTTTAGCAGGCATAACCCAAGTTGCAGGACCAGGCCAAGTTTGATTAATCTTATTGATTTGCGCTGTAGATAATAAGGTTAAATCGACATAATCATTTAACTGCGCTAAGTTTGCAGCAATTAAGATCAAACCTTTTTCAACAGGACGCTGTTTGATGGTTAATAAGCGTTGAACCGCTTGCTCATTCATTGGATCACAACCTAACCCAAAAACGGCTTCTGTTGGATAGGCTATAACCTGTTGATGTTGTAATGCTGTGACGGCATTACGAATAGCTGTTGAATTATTCACTGTGATATATCTATTATTAATAGTCATAAATAAAAATGGTAGCTTACGCTACCATTTCTGACTCTATAACGACAGTTATAAGACTAACTTATTATAGTGCTTTTAGTTTAGCTTGTAGTGCTGCATCTTTAGCAATAATGCTGGCTGCATTTGCTTGACGTTCAGCTTTTACTTTTGCAGCCATTTCTGGGTTACCAATTGCTAACATTTGAGCTGCAAGGTAACCCGCATTTTTAGCGCCAGCGCTACCGATTGCTACAGAAGCAACAGGTACACCACCAGGCATTTGAACTGTAGATAATAATGCATCCATACCTTGTAAAGGGCCTGCGTCAATTGGCACGCCAATAACAGGATGCGTTGTAATACCAGCAACTGCACCAGCTAAGTGAGCAGCAAGACCTGCAGCACAAATAAAGACTGCACAACCACGGCTTTCTGCATCAGTAACATACTGATGTGTCGCTGCAGGCGTACGGTGAGCAGAAGTTACTTTCACTTCGTACTGGATTTCAAATGATTTAAGCACATTCAGTGTAGCCTGCATGACAGGTAAATCTGAATCTGAGCCCATTAATACTGCAACAAATTGTGTAGACATAATTATTCCCTTTCCGTATGAGTTATCTTTAATTATTTAAATTAACTGATAGTGTTAACCACTATTCTAATAAAGCACGCTTATAACCACATTTTTTTTGTGGACAAATAAGTTGTTTTCCATTACTGGTTTTCTTTTCAACTAAAATGGCCCATTGACACTCTGGGCAAGATTCTGAAACTGGCTTGAAATTAATAATGTATTTACACTGTGGGTATTTATTACAAGAATAAAATATCTTTCCATAACGCGATTTTTTCTGCATCAAATCACCCGATTTACACTGCGGGCAACATATTCCGGTTTCATCTGGTGTTTCTGTTTTAGACATGTAATTGCAGGCTGGAAATTGAGTGCAGCCGATAAAAAAGCCATAACGGCCACGCTTTAATGCGAGCTCATGCTGGCACTCTGGGCATACTGAACCGGCAAGTACTTTGTCATCTTCGAAATGAGACTGATTTGATAGAGGGCGTGAATATTCACAAGTTGGATAATTATTGCAACCTAAAAAGGGGCCTGATTTGGAATTTTTAATACTTAACTCAGCACCGCATTGCGGGCACGTCTCGTACTCTTTCTCCAAGGCATGTTCATGAACTGTAAATAGTTTGTCGTCACTTTTAGACATTTGAACAATTTTAAAATGAATAATTGATGGGCGGATATTAGCAAAATTGACATTTTATGCCAGTAATTAATGCAATTAAAATCGCCCGTTCACTATAATTTATAGTTTAGTGTAGATACTCATGAGTTTTAGCTTGCACTAATTCTTCCATCTGTAAATACGCTTTTTCGCCGTTTGGAACATTAAATAACACCATCAAAATAATCCACTTTATGTCATCAAGATCCATGTTAGTGTTTTCAAGTTCAACTAAACGTGCAATAGCCATTTCTCTCGTTTCAATATTAAGCACATTAATATGCTCTAAAAATAATAGAAAACCACGGCATTCAGTATTTATATAAAATTGCTCAGCTTCAGTATAAATTCGCATCGAACTCACACTTGAAACTTGCAGATGAGTTTGCACACCACCATTACGTAATTCGACTAAATTTTCAATCCATGTAATCGCTTTATGTATTTCAGCTTCAGCAAAACCAGCCTGAATTAACTCACCTAGTAAGTCATCTCGATCAACTAAGAACTCAGATTCATTTTGTTCATAAAAGTTTTCGAAAAGATAAATAAGTATATCTAGCATTAGCGCCTCCGTTGCGATCTCACATAGCCGCCGGGCACAACACTCACCCAATTATCAAGTTCGAGTTCAATTAAACTCGTTAATACTTGGCTAACAGGTTGTTGGCTGCGCTCAGCAATGAAATCTGCTGTCGTTACCTCATAACCGACACTATCTAAGATAATTTGATTTGGCAATGAAACAGTTTCGGGATCAGAGCTGAACAGGTCTGTTTGCTCAAATTTCGTACTTACATTTATATATGTGAGTTCATCAGTTATATCACTTGTTTGAGTAATGAGTTTTGCACCTTGTTGGATCAAATAGTGACAACCCGCAGCCATGGGATTATCTATCGCGCCCGGCACTGCAAACACCTCTCGTCCTTGTTCTAGTGCATAACGGGCCGAAATCAACGAACCACTCTTTAACGCAGCTTCAATAACTATCACCCCAAGAGACAGCCCGCTAACAATACGGTTACGACGAGGGAAGTTCTCGGGCCTCGCTTGTGTAAAAGGACTAAATTCAGAAACTAAAGCACCTTGCTCTCGGATCTGTTGTGCTAATTTTTGATGACGCTTAGGGTAAATATTCGCTAATCCAGTACCTAGAACAGCAATAGTCTCCCCTTTGCTTTCTAATACACTACGATGGCATTCGCTATCAATACCAATTGCGAGGCCACTCGTCACAACCAATCCCTGTAATACTAATTCAGCAGAAAGCTGATGTGCATGTCGCTTACCGTAATAACTCGGATTTCGGGTGCCAACCATCGCAATTTGAGGCTTGGATAAGAGCTTAATGTTCCCTTCGAGATATAACAACAAAGGGGGTGATGCGATATTTTTTAATGCCAAGGGATAATGCTGAGAAGTGATAGGAATTAAATAACGATCTTCACTGATTGAAAGCCAGTTAAGAGAGTGATCGATAGTCGACCAATCGGGATTGAGAATAGCTTGCTGCTGCGCGGCATCCAAACCAAGAGATTGTAGATACTGCGCAGAGCTGGTAAATAATGTAGTTAACGATGTTTTTTGCAATAACTTTAGCGCCCTACTCCCTCCAATCTTAGGTACGTCGTATAGCGCTAACCAATATTTATCTTGCTCATTAACCATCATTACTTTACCTAGTTATCATAAATTACTTACCTTATCGTTAAGTTTAATCACTTGTGAGCTGTGTGTGATAAGCGCAAGGCTTACTTTGTCATAAACTTTGAACACCATCATTTCTCCGATCCGTTCATCTGGGAGCTGTAACTCATTTTTGCTACCAAATAGCTTATCGTACTGGTTAACTTGATCGTCGTAATTAAAATCCAGATCTTGTTCATTGCGAATAATCGTTTTACCACGCTTTAATACTGAGAATACATCACCAGCACCAACACTATCACGCCAACCACGGTTAATGATCACCACATCATTTTTGCCAATCGCACTGTATTTTTCATCGGCGGCAACAATCACACCATCACTTGCCAGCTGAAAATTACGCGGTTGAAAATAAACCGGTAATCGGTCTTGTTCCGGCATTGGTAATAATCGATCACCTTTACGCGCTTCTTTTGTACTTTTTAAAATTAATAATTTTGCTGGAACCGTCTCAGTGCCAGTATTGACAACACGTGCAATAGCGATGAATTCGACTTCATTACCCAGTTTTTCTTTCGTCACCGGATCCATATAAGTACGACCACGACGATAAATACCGTATTGACCAGGCTTTAAAGAGCTTGAAGCAAAAATACTATGACCAACAAGGAATGTGGTATTGCCATCATTATTGCCTAAGATCACAGGGGCCAATTTTAATTTATCATCGGCGGCTACATAATCACGGCTTAAAAAAGAATTGATCAGTTTAAGCGGTATAGTTGGGATAGCACGACTCCCTTTTAACTCAGGCCGTGCTTTGGGAGAGACTTTTAATATACGTTTACGTACATGATTACGTACTAAGCGTGGCTGCCCATCGACAAAGATCAATTGTAGTTTATCGCCGGGATAGATAAGATGCGGATCATCTAATGCTGGATTAGCATCCCACAATTGTGGCCATAACCACGGGCTTTGTAAGTATTTACTCGATATATCCCAAAGGGTATCACCTTCTTTAACGATATATTCAGTGGGGTATTGATTTTTTAAGTTTAAGCTATCAGCATGCGCTAAAAAAGGTAAAATAGCAGCCAAAGCAAAGATCAAACGACGTTTTATGGACATATCCTTTCCTAATTGTTGTTTGAACGCTTATATTTATAGTGATTATTGTAACGTTTTACGTCAAAATTAAGCGTTATTTGAATCCATTCAAAATAAGAAAGTACCATGGCTATATTAGAAGTTTTACATTTTCCTGATGATCGATTGAAAAAAATTGCTCAACCTGTGCAGGAAATCACACCAGCGATACAAACCATCATCGATGACATGCTCGAAACCATGTATGCCGAAGAAGGCATTGGTTTAGCCGCTGTACAAGTTAATATTTTACAACGCATTGTTGTTATCGATCTGTCAGGAACACGCGATGAACCTCTGATCCTTATCAATCCAGTACTTACCGATAAATCCGGTGATACAGGTATTGAAGAAGGTTGCCTATCGGTACCAGAATCACGCGCTTTTGTGCCTCGCGCAGAAAGCGTGACTGTAACAGCACTAGACCGTGATGGTAATGAGTTTACACTAGAAGCCCATGATTTATTAGCCATTTGTTTACAGCACGAAGTAGATCACCTGAATGGAAAACTCTTCATTGACTACTTATCGCCGCTAAAACAGCAAAGAATTCGAAAAAAGCTAGAAAAGCTAGCACGTCAAAACAAATAAGAATACAAAGTAGGAATTAATCTTGACTAAACCACTACGCATTATTTTTGCTGGCACACCCGATTTTGCCGCAAAACATCTCTCTGCATTATTAAATTCAGAGCATGAAGTGATCGCTGTATACAGCCAACCAGACCGTCCAGCTGGTCGTGGTAAAAAATTAAAACCAAGCGATGTAAAACAACTTGCAGTAAGCCATGATATTCCAGTTTACCAACCAGTTAGTTTACGTAATGAAGAAGCACAACAAGAATTAGCAGCGTTAAATGCAGATCTCATGGTTGTGGTTGCTTATGGCTTAATCCTGCCACAAATTGTACTCGATACTCCACGTTTAGGTTGTATTAACGTGCACGGTTCGTTATTACCAAGATGGCGTGGTGCAGCACCAATCCAACGTTCAATTTGGGCTGGCGATTCAGAAACTGGCGTAACGATTATGCAAATGGACTTAGGCCTAGATACCGGTGCCATGCTACACAAAGTTACATGCCCAATTGCTGATGATGAAACCAGTGCAAGTTTATATGACAAACTAGCAGAGCTCGGCCCACAAGGTTTGCTAGAAACATTAGCACAAATCAGTAACAACACAGCCGTTGCTGAAGTGCAAGATGACGAACAAGCAAACTATGCATCAAAACTAAGCAAAGAAGAAGCAAACATAGATTGGACTCAATCAGCTGTAGAAATTGAACGTCAAGTGCGTGCTTTTAACCCTTGGCCTGTAAGTTATACACAAATTGCTGAACAGAATGTTAAAATTTGGCAAACAAGCATCAGTGAAGAAAGTACCGATGCGCAGCCAGGCACTGTTATAGCGGCAACAAAACAAGGCATTCAAGTCGCAACGGGTAATGGCGTTTTAACGTTATTAAACATGCAGCTTGCAGGTAAAAAAGCCATGCCAGTTCAGGACATATTAAACGCTCGTAAAGAGTGGTTTACTGTTGGCCAATTACTTAATTCTATTTAATACCTATAACCGCTCACCAACATTGAGCGGTTCTACCGCGGATATATAACCATGAAAACCAGAGCTAGCGCTGCAAAAGTACTTTACCAAGTTGTTGATAGAGGTCAGTCATTGACGACAGCCTTACCAATTGCTCAGCAATTATTACCAGCCAAGGATCGTGCTTTACTACAGGAGATCTGTTACGGCGTATTGCGCTGGTTGCCACGTCTTGAATTTATTAGCCGTCAACTAATGAGTAAACCATTAACCGGTAAGCAAAGACCTGTTCATTTCTTAATTTTAGTTGGTTTATACCAATTAAAATTCATGCGCATTCCTGCACATGCAGCAGTAGCAGAAACAGTAAACGCAATCAAAGTATTAAAATCACCTAAATTGAGTGGTTTAGTTAATGCAATTTTACGTAATTACCAACGCCAACAAGATGATCTAGAAGCTCAAGCAGACGGTAATGATGCGTGTAAATTTGGTCATCCAGGCTGGTTAATTAAGCGTATTAAAGCGGCTTATCCAGAACAATGGCAAGATGTATTAATGGCTAATAATGAACGCCCACCAATGTGGATCCGTGTTAATCAACAGCATCATAATCAAGCTGATTATCAAGCATTATTAGCCGCTGATGAAATCGTTGCTGATATCGTAGAAAGTGCAAGTTCAGCACTGCGTTTAGAAAAGCCAACCGACGTTTATAAGCTAGCTGGTTTTGCAGAAGGTCACAGTTCTGTACAAGATGGTGCAGCACAATTTGCAGCGCAATTCCTAGACGCGCAACCAGGCGAATTAATTCTTGATGCTTGTGCCGCGCCAGGTGGTAAAACAGCGCATATTTTAGAGCGCCAACCAGCATTAAAACACCTTGTTGCCGTTGATTTCGATGCGACACGTTTGAGCCGTGTACAAGAAAACCTAACCCGTATGCAATTAGAAGCTGAACTTATTCACGGCGATGCAAGTAAGCCTGAAGATTGGTGGAAAGGTGATAAGTTTGATCGCATATTATTAGATGCCCCTTGTAGTGCAACGGGCGTTATTCGTCGTCATCCTGATATTAAATGGTTACGTCGTGATAGCGACATTGCACCATTAGTACAATTACAATCTGAAATTTTAGACGCTATGTGGCAGCAGCTAAAACCAGGTGGCACCTTGCTATATGCAACATGCTCAATTTTACCTGCTGAAAACAGTGAACAAATTGCTCAATTTGTTGCTCGTACTCCAGATGCAGCACTGATTCCGCTAACAAAAAATAGTGATGATCAAGCATCAAGCTGGCAGATCCTACCAAATACCCAAGGTATGGATGGGTTCTTCTACGCGAAATTACAGAAGAAAGCATAACGATACTGTCATACAAGCCAAGCTATAGTTGTTATAGTTTGGCTATAAACTATTGGCGTTATTCGACTTTACCTTAGATAAGCGTAGAATCGCTTAATCAAAACAGATCATGACAATTTTATTTGGTGCGAGGTTAAATGAAAATCATCATTATCGGTGCAGGCCAGGTTGGCGGCACATTAGCTGAAAATTTAGTTGGTGAAAATAATGACATCACCATTATTGATCGCGATGGTAACAGCTTAAGAAATTTACAAGATAAATTTGATTTACGTGTTGTTGAAGGTCACGGTGCTAATCCAGACGTGCTTCGTGAAGCGGGTGCACAAGATGCTGATATGCTCGTTGCAGTAACCAACAATGACGAAACCAATATGATTGCTTGTCAGGTTGCTTACACCCTCTTTAATACACCAAATAAAATAGCCCGAATTAGAAACGAATCTTATCTCCACAACAAAGAAACCTTATTCCATAACGATGCAATTGCTGTCGACCACTTAATTGCCCCCGAGCAACTGGTAACAGACTATATTAAACGTCTGATCGACTACCCTGGTGCACTGCAAGTGGTTAACTTCGCGAATAACAAAGTGGGTTTAGTTGCGCTAAAAGCCTATTACGGAGGTCCATTAGTTGGTAATGCTCTCGCAGCATTACGTGAGCATATGCCGAACGTAGAAGCCCGAGTAGCCGCTATTTTCCGTCAAGGAAAGCCGATCCGCCCACTAGGTACGACGATTATTGAAGCCGATGACGAAGTATTCTTTGTATCCGCAAGCAATAATATCCGAGCCGTAATGAGTGAGTTACAAAAGCTCGAAAAACCTTATCGTCGTATTATTATTGCGGGCGGTGGTAATATCGGTGCAGCACTAGCAACTCGTTTAGAACGTGATTATTCGGTTAAATTAATCGAACGTAACATCACTCGAGCAGAACAGCTGTCTGAAATGCTCAACAATACGATTGTATTCTGTGGCGATGCATCTGATCAGGAATTACTGAGCGAAGAACACATTGATCAAACGGATGTATTTATCGCCGTAACCAATGACGATGAAGCAAATATCATGTCGGCAATGCTTGCTAAACGCATGGGCGCGAAAAAAGCCATGGTATTAATTCAACGTGGTGCTTATGTGGATTTAGTCCAAGGCGGTACCATTGATATTGCCATATCGCCACAACAAGCAACAATCTCCGCGTTGTTAACCCATGTGCGTCGTGCTGATATTGCCAACGTATATTCATTGCGTCGTGGGGCAGCTGAAGCGATTGAAGCGATTGCGCATGGTGATAAATTAACATCTCGCGTTGTAGGTCGTACAGTCGGTAGCTTAAAACTACCATTAGGTACTACGATTGGCGCAATTGTCCGTAATGACACCGTTTTAATTGCCCATGACAAAACAGTCATTGAACAAGATGATCACGTCGTTATGTTCCTCGTTGATAAAAAGTTCATCCCTGATGTAGAAAAACTTTTTCAACCAAGTCCGTTTTTCTTATAAACACGCATAGAAACTTGTTCCATGGTTAATTTTAAACCGGTATTGTTCATGGCGAGTGTGGTACTCCGCGCTCTTGCCATGTTTATGGTTGCTCCTTTAGTATTGGCTTTAGCTACCGATGGCCATGGCGCACCTGAATTCTTCAAATCAATTATAATCACCACCATTGCATCAGGTTTATTCTGGCATAAAGGGCGATCGAAAGTCTTTCGCCTTGGTATCCGTGAAATGTTTTTGCTGACAACCTGTGTCTGGATTATTGCCTCTGCATTTGCAGCACTGCCGTTCATGCTAATTCAGCATATTAGCTATACTGACGCCTATTTTGAAACCATGTCTGGTATCACGACAACAGGTTCAACAGTACTTTCTAATTTGGATACGATGGCGCATAGCGTACTGCTATGGCGTTCCATTTTACAGTGGTTAGGCGGCGTCGGTTTCGTGGTAATGGGTGTGGCCGTATTACCCTATCTAAATGTCGGTGGTATGCGTTTATTTCAAACCGAATCATCTGATTGGTCTGATAAAAACACAGCTAAGACTCAGCATACCGCAGCATACGTGATGTATGTGTACTTAAGCTTAACGATATTGTGCTACTTTGGATACTTAGTCGCAGGTATGACGAGCTTTGAAGCTGTTAACCATGCAATGACAACTCTCTCAACAGGTGGCTACTCTACCTCAGATCAATCCATGGCACACTTTTCTGATTCCGCACAATGGAATGGTACCTTCTTCATGTTTTTAGGTGGCCTACCCTTTTTGCTTTTGATCAGTGCAATCCATCGCCGTGATATAAGAATCCTCGTAAAAGATGCTCAAATAATAGGGTTTGCGAAACTCGTCATCGTCACAACGCTAATGATGTCACTTTATCTGTGGCAAAAAGACGTATTTAACCTCACCGATGCGATCCGAATCAGTATGTTCAATATCGTATCTGTCGTCACAACCACCGGTTTTGGTTTAACCGATTTCGGTACTTGGGGAGAGTTCACGAGCGTACTGTTCGCAGGATTAATGTTTACTGGTGCCTGTTCGGGATCTACATCTGGCGGTATCAAAATATTCCGTTTTCAAATCGCGTTTACCCTATTTCGTAAACAAATGTCGCAACTTGTTCACCCGTCAGGCGTATTTAGACAGCATTACAATGGTCGTAATGTGAATGATGTGATTGTGCGCTCTGTTGTGGCCTTTGGTAGTGCGTTTATCGCCACTATTTCGATATTAGCTGCCGTATTAAGTATCATAGGTTTAGATCCGATAACCAGTATTACAGGCGCAATTACCGCTGTAGCAAATGTGGGGCCGGGACTGGGTCCTGTGATTGGCCCAGCCGGTAACTTTGCTAGCTTACCTGACTCTGCAAAATGGGCGTTAAGTTTAGGCATGTTGATGGGAAGACTGGAGATCATGACCGTATTAGTACTCGTCACCCCCGCATTTTGGAAAGGTTAATATAATTGAATGACAAGCGTACTCATCATTCAACTTGGTGAGTACTGCTCTTTTCAATCAACTCAATCGGCAATGGTTTTTTTACTTCTACACCCAAATCTACAAATTGCTGCGCTTGTTTAATTAAGTTACCTTTACCTGAACTCAATCGTTTCATTGCCGAGTCATAACTGTCCTGTGCTTTATCTAACGCAGACCCCATATCTTGCATATCATGACTGAATAAGCGTAACTTCTCGTAAATTTTTCCCGCGCGTTCAGCAATCAGTTGGGCATTTTGGTTTTGACGTTCATAGCGCCATAAGTTATCAATAGTACGTAAAGCAATAAGCAAATTGGTGGGACTCACTAACATAATATTATTATCTAACGCGAACTTCATTAAACCAGGGTCGGCTTCCAATGCTGCGATAAATGCCGGCTCAACCGCTACAAACATAAGCACATAATCTAATGTTTTTAGACCTTGTAACAAATGGTAGTCTTTGCGGCCTAACTCTCGAATATGGCTCCGTACTGATGTGACATGCTCTTGCAGTGCTTGTTTACGCGTAACTTCATCCTCGGCGTTAAAGTAACGCTCATAAGCGGTGAGCGACACCTTGGAATCAACAACAACATCCTTATCATCGGGTAAGTGTACAATCACGTCTGGTTGAAAACGTTTACCATGTTCATTGTTCAGACTTACTTGCACGTCATACTCATGTCCCTCACGTAATCCAGACTCCGATAATATCCGAGCCAGAATAACCTCACCCCAATTACCTTGCTGCTTATTGTCACCTTTTAACGCTTTGGTCAAATTAGCCGTTTCGCTCGACATTAATTGATACACTTGCTGTAAACGGGCAACCTCTGATTGTAAGCTGTGACGCTCTTTCGCCTCATTGGCGTAAACATCTTGAACCTGCTGCTTGAACCCTTCCAGCTGCGTTTTTAATGGCATCAATAGTAATTCCACACTAGACTTATTTAGTTCTTTGAAATTGTCGGTTTTACTATCAAATATCTTATTTGCCAAGTTTTCGAACTGCTGCTGTAAGCGTTGTTCTGACTGTGCTTGTAGCGCTAATTTTTCTTCGTTAGCTTGACGTTCCGTTTGCAAACGAATATCGCTTTCACGCAATCGTGACATTAACTTAATAAATTGGTTATTTTGCGATTCCAACTTTAATTTATTGGCGTCGTGCTCTTGCTGTAATTGATCATGCGTATAGTTAACACTATCAAGTTGTTGTTCTAGTAACTCGACTTCATGGTTTAATGTTTGCATCGATAATGTAGCTTGCTGACTTTTACGGATAGCAACTAAACTACAGACAACGGCAATACAGGTAACAACAATGTACGGTAATACGGAAAAAAGGGAATCAACACTCATAAGGCAACTTAACTACGAAAAAAAGAACTATGTGACAACGCGCGATCAAGAGAAAACCATGCGGCGAGGCACCCAAGGTAAATAAAAAATATTATCCATTTATGATAATTAGCACCGCTATCGATCGTGCTAAATGGAACATCACCGATCACGCTATATAACCAAATAATAAGCGGGAAAAATAAAAATACTAAAAGCTTCCAGATGATTTTTAACGTTGGACGGTGTACCGTTATCGCTTTCATGAGCATATATCCTTAACCAAATTCTAAAACGTGTACTTAAACTATAAGGCCCAGTAGCAATTTAAGATATCAACGTTAACCATACTAAAAGAGTTAACGATGTTAGCCTAACCTGATTAAGAATAAAACTAATCCACTGGCTATAATTACCATCAGAGCACATTTCAGATAAAATTTTACGGATTAATTAGCCATCCCCCTTGAAACGAGACAAAATACCCCAATTTGTAATTTTCAGTTATTTTTTGCCAAAATAGGGTAGATAACCCTATATTATGGACAATTGAAATGTCGATTATGCTAATCAACAATAATCCGAATACGAAATAGGTAATATATATGAGCGATTTTATGAATGAAGGCCAAGTTGCCTATTTCAAAGAGAAACTAGAAACAGAACAAAACGAGATTTTAGCGCGCATCGAAAATCAGTCAACTAATGTCGTTATCTCTGATAGCAATGAGATGGCTGATGAAATTGACCGTGCAGCAATGGAAGAAGCACATCGTCTTGAGCTTAATCGTATTGATCACGATAAATTGCATATTAAAAAAATTATGAATGCATTACGTCGTATTGATAGTGGCGATTATGGCTACTGCGACAGCTGTGGTGATGAAATATCAATTAAACGCTTACAAGCACGCCCAGATTCACGCTTATGCTTAGAGTGTCAATCTACCAAAGAATTTACAGATCACAGCTTATACCGCCGTTAATCCCCAAGGCCATCGAATAGCGACCTAAGCTATTATTGATACCGCAAATTAAGACGGAAAGTACTAACAAATCAACGTTATTACTTTCCTCATTCCGCCATCCATATTAATCTATTATTTAATTGGACCAATCAGCAATAGGAATGCACCTATGTTAAAGCCATTTTCAAAAAGATTTAAAACGCTTAGTTTATTTTCATTACTTGCCAGCAGCATTGCTTTAAGCGGTTGCAGTGATGATGAATCAGGTAAAATTAGCCTTGGTTTATTTACGACTAAAGATATCAAAATCAATACGTTTATAGATCCAAAAGTACCTGGCGTTACTTGTCACGTGAGCCATATTGAAGCTGACTTAGATTTCTCTGATCCATCAGATATGGGCATTGCTTGTCGACAAACAGGTGAGATAACGGCAGATATGTTAGCTAAAATTGATACATCGAAAGGGGGCGAAGTTATCTTTACCCAATCGAAAAGTATCTTATTTAAATCGCTAAAGATCCGTCGAATTTATGATGCAGATAGTCAGAGTCTATTATATGTGTCGTATTCAACAAAAGAGATTAATGGTAGCTACAAGCATTCATTATCAACAGTGCCATTATGGGCTACGAAAGCTTGGCAACAGCCTACTACAGCTGTAACACAGTAAAATTAAAATAATAAAGCCACTGCGTTCAGTGGCTTTACTTTTATTCTAACGTAAACGATACAGCGTTCTAAAAGGCCGTCACAACACCCATACCGATGACTTCCGAGAATAGTAACAGTACCGTTGTCAGCGACACCATATTCGGCGTGTACTCTTGTTTGGTATAAAGCGGGATTGTCCAAATAGCCAGTGCAAGCAGTAAAATTAGCGCACGGTATATAACGAATTCTTGAATAACAGCCATATTACTTGCATCAGCATTTAGCCCAGCAACAACCAGTAGCCCCAACATCAATAATATACTCGCGACTATACCGACGATAGGTAAAATCACATTAAATGCTTGTAAGCGATGTTTAGCGCGTAATAAGACCACATGAGCAAATACAGCACCAAGTAATATTGCTTCGAGTAATAGCAAGAGTTGCTGCTGTTGCCAAAGCACTAACACACCTGTAATCACCGCAAGTATAATTGGCAAACGTAACCACGTGCTTGGTATTGCACGCTTACCTTCTAAACGAGATTGTATTAAATTTTGCATAATCCCGATAAATACAGCAATACCACCGACAATTAACGTTAACGTTGTCGCATGCTCTTCAATACCAATCATTAAGCCTAACGCTAATACAGCCCAAATAGAGATCATATTTTCAGTAATACGCTTACGCTGACCTGGGCAAACCTCCCCTTTCGATAACACAAGCGCCAAAAAACACGCTGCCGCAATTGGCATCATAATGATGATAGGATAAATTTGTTGGTAAAAACTGATTTCAGTCACGCGACGACCCTTAGTCAATAAATTAGGTGCGAGAGTATATCAGTGTCACCTCAAGGTGATAATCAATTATTAGTGAAAATGCTATTTTGAGAAGAGATTAAAAAGAAGGCAAAAAAAAGTCCATTACTGAAGAATGGACTTTACCTGTTTATTTTAGACTTTGTTACCATGTTCTTGCTCTGAAATTAATGGTTCAACACCTAATATACGAGAAAGTAGATCGACTTCATCCAGATCATTATCACTTAGTTGTACACTCACTAACAATGATTCAAACTTACTCTGTTGTAATATAGCCGAAATACCCGTCATGCCACCTGCTGTTTTCAGCAATGATGATATAACCGTATCCGTTTCTAGTTCTCTTTTTTCAATATCGAGTGTCCCATCCATAACTCCCCCTCATCGCCCTAATTTCTATCCCTTAGAAATATAATTAGTCTCTATAACAACATATTCATTTAATTAGGGGAATAATAAGTCGCTTAGATTGAGAGGTAAAACGAATAAATGACCATATGTCTTATCCATATAAAGATAAGAGTGAGTACAATTAAGCTAAAATACATTATCTTAATTCTTTAGTATGAGGTTGATTTTAATCGATATAAAAGGCTGGAAACGAAAAAAGCCTGCTCAATGAGCAGGCTTTCCGAATAGTGGTCGGTGATAGAGGATTCGAACCTCTGACCCCCTGGTCCCAAACCAGGTGCGCTACCAAGCTGCGCTAATCACCGAACATGGTGCGGAAGGAGAGACTTGAACTCTCACACCTTGCGATACTAGAACCTAAATCTAGCGCGTCTACCAATTCCGCCACTTCCGCACAATTTTTCAACTTACTAGCAGGTAACTCTAGCAAGGGTGATAACTCAATTCTAAAAGAATATCTACGTTATCGAATATGGGGCGACTGAAGGGATTTGAACCCTCGACAACCGGAATCACAATCCGGGGCTCTACCAACTGAGCTACAACCGCCATAGTGGTCGGTGATAGAGGATTCGAACCTCTGACCCCCTGGTCCCAAACCAGGTGCGCTACCAAGCTGCGCTAATCACCGAACATGCTCATTAGAATGCATCATTCTTAACAAGTGTGCGCATTATAGATATTGTGTATAAGTCTGCAAGTCTTTTTAACTAAAAAACGTTTTTTTTATCGTTTTCAATTAAATCGGAATAAAAACAAACAGCGCTAGTTCAAAAAACAATCAAAGCAAACTAATTCACTTACTAAACTGTATTTCGCTATGCGTATTCAATAAAAAGCAATGGGGCGACTGAAGGGATTTGAACCCTCGACAACCGGAATCACAATCCGGGGCTCTACCAACTGAGCTACAACCGCCATTTACCATTTTATTGCATAACCATCATAACTATAATGGTGCGTCCGAGAGGAGTCGAACCTCCGACCTCACCCTCCGGAGGGGCGCGCTCTATCCAGCTGAGCTACGGACGCATGAGCAATATCTTACGTCCAACAATGAATCTCGTCTAGGCAAATCCATCAATTCTTCATTAAAATGTTATATATCTACAGTCCCTGTATCTTTTATAACCAAGTCAGTATTAATTTTTAATAAACAAATCAATCAGAAAAATTACGTCTAAATTACACCTAAATTTGATAACTCATCGCTATATTGATCTAAGTTAAATACAACAAAGGTTGTTACAACTATTTAACCTCGGGCTTGGTAAGGATATAATGCCTGCCAGCAGTAGGGATTTATTATAATAAAAGTCATCCATAGACTGACAATACCATCATTAGGGAGCTAAAAAGAGCATGTATAAATTACGAAATATTCTAATCACTTTATCAGCATCATTGCTATTTGTATTCAATGTAAGTGCAAATCATAATTCAGCTGAATCAATTGAAGAACGCATTGCTCCTGTAGGTCAAGTATACCTACCAGGTGAACTTGCTCCTGTTGTTGCTAAAAGCACAGCACCAGCAGAACCTCGTTCTGGTGAACAAGTTTATACAGCTACTTGTAACATGTGTCATGGCAGTGGCCTTGCAGGCGCTCCAATTAAAGGTAATGCAGACCAGTGGGCTCCTCGAATCGCACAAGGTAAAGAGACACTTTATCGCCATGCAATTGAAGGCTTAAATGGTGCAATGCCAGCACGTGGTACATGTTCTACGTGTTCTGATGATGAACTACAAGCTGCCGTTGATTTCATGATCCAAGGTTTATAACGCAAACGATAAACTGCGCTATAGCAATAACATTAGGTATGTTTGGTTGTTCTAACTAAGCTATCCATCGACAAAGCCGCTAATTTATTTAGTGGCTTTTTTTGACCCTCAGATATCCACTGCTAGACTTTATCACTATAAGACTTAGTTTTTAGTCATTAAAGACCATTAGGATACTCGCTGTGAACAAGGAACGTCTATCAACACAACACGAACCCAATAACGCAAAGCTTATCGCCTTGGCGTTATCTAGCTCATTACGAACGCAACGAGCCCTATTTTTAACTCAGCTAAAATCTGCCTTACAACAACTCCAAAAAACACAGCAAAACTTCGTCTTATTATTAATTAAAATTGATAATATGGCCGATGTAGAACAAAACTTTGGCAGTGAACTCAGTAATAAGCTTATTTCGATTATCCGCCATCATTTACAATCATTAACATCGAGCAACGACTGTTTAGTTAACTTGCAAGGTGATGAATTCGCATTATTGAAAACAGATATTGTAGACGCAGACAGTGCGATACGACTAGCCAAAGAAATCCAATCACAATTTCGTTTTAGCTTTCAGGTAAACAACTATAAGATTCTCTGTAGTAGCAGTATTGGCATTAGCTTACAGCAAGACCCTCACACTGTTAGTCAGGTATTAAAAGATGCTGACATCGCATTAAAGAACGCCCAGCAGCAAGGTCTTGGTCAATACCACCTATCTACTGCCTCCCCAGTACTCGCAGAAAATACAGTAGCCATACAACAGCAAGAAAAGCTCACTCGCGCAATTATTAACAATGATATTTTACCGTATTATCAACCGATCATTCAGCTTAACAGTAATCAATTAGTGGGCTTTGAAGTCATCGCTCACTGGCAAGAAGAGCACCAAGAAGATAGCTTTATATCCTTAGCTGAACGTACCGATATTATCATTACGCTTGATTTACATATTATGTATCAAGCCTGCCTACAATTAAAAAGGTGGCATGACTCCCATGTAAATAATAAACAGATCATGCTCGCGATGAATCTATCGGTCAAACACCTTATTCTTGAAGGTGCTGTCGAACATTTGATTTTTATTATTCAACAGCAACAGATACCACCGCACCGCTTAGTATTTGAATTTAGAGAACATGAATTCATGGCCCATAACAAATTTGTTATTCGCGCCTTAAAAAAATTACGTCATATTGGTGTGCAGGTTGGTTTAGATGACTTTTGCACTGGTTTTAGTTCACTCAATGCTTTTTTTCAATACCCAATCGATTTCGTCAAAATAGATCGCAGCTTCACAAATCGCATGTTGATGTCAAAAAAAGACTTGTCGTTAATTCGGGTAATTAGGGATATTAGTCATGATATGGGATTTAAGGTTATTGTCGAAGGGATTGATACACAGCAGCAGCATGCTAAATTAGTCGAGCTAGGTTGTGAGTTTGGGCAAGGTAATTATATCGCTCAACCCATGGATTACACGCAGGTTGACCGTTTATTAGAACTCTAACAAACGGCCTTTATTCATTGTGATTACTTATTAAAAAGCGCTCTTAAGTTTGCAACGCCACGCTTACCTTTTGCTTGCTTTTCAACGGGTGAATCAGGCTTTTTACGCAGATCCCACTCCAGATCATCCTGTGGTAATTCAAGTAAGAAACGACTTGGTTCAGGCTTCACCACTTCACCAAACTGGCGACGTTCTTTACATAACATCATGAATAAGACTTTTTGTGCTCGAGTAATCCCTACATAAGCTAAACGTCTTTCTTCTTCAACATTAGGATCATCATCAATAGAACTCTGATGCGGTAAAATACCTTCTTCCATACCCACCATAAACACATAAGGATATTCTAGTCCTTTAGATGCATGGTAAGTCATTAACTGCACCTGATCGGAATCATCTTCGTCTTCATTACGCTCAAGCATGTCGCGCAGCGTTAAGCGTGTGACCACTTGTGCCAGTGTCATCTCTTCATCAAGATCATCACCTTTAAGCATCTCGGTCACCCAACGATACAACTCAGATACATTCTTCATACGCATCTCAGCTGCTTTCGCACTTGTACTCGTCTCATATAGCCAGTCTTCATAATGAATGTCACGCACCATATCACGCACAGCATCAATACTATCGCTGCGCTGCTCTTGGTCTGACAATTCAACTAACCAACGAGTAAAGCCACGAACAGCGAGTAAACCACGCCCCGTTAATGTCTGCTCAAGTCCCATTTCAAAACTTGCTGCGAACAAACTAATATTACGCATGTTGGCGTAATTACCGAGTTTCTCTAACGTCGTAGGGCCGATTTCGCGACGTGGTACATTCACTACGCGTAAAAACGCATTATCATCGTCTGGATTCACTAATAAGCGCAGGTACGCCATCATATCTTTAATCTCGGCACGCGAGAAGAATGAGGTACCGCCACTGATTTTATATGGAATGCGGTTAGTCATAAGCGCTTTTTCAAACAAGCGAGACTGATGGTTACCACGATATAAGATCGCGTAATCCTTGTATTCACTGCGCGCCATAAACTTATGCGCTAACAATTCTGATACTACTTTTTCAGCTTCATGCTCTTCGTTTTTTGTGGTGAACACTTTAATCGGATCGCCATAACCTAATTCACTGAATAAGCGTTTATTAAATTCATGCGGATTGTTATCAATTAAAATATTCGCCGCTTTAAGAATACGCTGCGTCGAACGATAATTTTGTTCTAGCTTCACCACTTTCAAACCAGGAAAGTCATTTTGTAATAACGTTAAGTTTTCAGGGCGAGCACCACGCCATGAATAAATCGACTGATCATCGTCACCAACAACGGTAAATTTAGCCCGTTGACCAACGATCAGTTTTACCAATTCATACTGACTTGTATTGGTATCTTGATACTCATCCACTAATAAATAGCGGATCTTGTTTTGCCAGCGTTCGCGCACTTCTTCATTCAAACGTAATAACAAAGTAGGCATCATGATGAGATCATCAAAGTCTAAGGCGTTGTACGCTTTCATATGTCGAAGATAATCGTCATAACACTGAGCAAATAATTTGTCTTGTGGCATTTGCGCACGCGCGATTGCTTGCGGCGGCAATACTAACTCATTTTTCCAATTAGAGATCGCACTGCGTAATTGGTCAATCAGCTCTTTGTCTTCTTCTAAAGTATCTTGAGTTAGCTCTTTTAATAGCGCTAATTGGTCTTGGTCATCAAATAACGTAAACGCTTGCTTGATCCCTAAGGTCTTATATTCTTTACGAATGATATTGAGACCTAAGGTATGAAACGTCGATACCATTAAACCTTTCGCTTCTTTCTTACCTAATGTCTGAGCGATACGCTCTTTCATCTCACGCGCTGCTTTATTAGTAAAAGTTACTGCCGCAATATTCTTGGCATCATAACTACAGTTCTGCACAAGGTGAGCAATTTTGGTGGTAATAACGCGCGTTTTACCACTGCCTGCACCAGCAAGTACCAAACATGGACCAGAAATATATTTAACAGCTTCATCCTGACGGGGATTCATTTTCATAAGGGCAACACCAGACTAAAACATTAAGAAAAGAGGTAGAGATTAGATTGTAGCAAAATTAACATACAAAAATGCCAGTTATAAATAACTGGCATTTTTTATATAGCAAAAACGAAATCAAGGATTACTTGATTTTGCCTTCTTTATACATAACGTGCTTACGAACAACTGGATCAAACTTTTTGATTTCCATTTTTTCAGGCATGTTTTTTTTGTTCTTATCTGTAGTATAGAAGTGACCTGTACCAGCAGATGAATTCAAACGAATCTTATCGCGCATAATCTAGTTCCTTAAACCTTAACACCACGGGCACGCATTTCAGTTAAAACTGAATCAATACCTTTCTTATCGATAATACGCATACCTTTAGCAGTAAGACGTAATTTAACAAAGCGGTTTTCGCTCTCAACCCAAAAACGGTGTGAATGTAGGTTTGGCAAGAAACGGCGACGTGTGCGGTTTTTTGCGTGAGAAACGTTGTTACCAACAGCTGGTTTTTTACCAGTAACTTGGCATACTTTTGACATAGTGTGCTCCAATAACTTCAAATATAAGTGTCTACATAGTCGCATTTGAAGCTACTAGGTATACTTTTAAAGCTCGGTTTATACAGTAAACCCAGACATAAATCAATAATAGTGCAAAATATCACCATCTTTAACAGCACAGTAATAGCGCTAAAAATAAGCGCAAACGGTGGCTTTATGAGCACAAATGTAATAAAACAGTTTAAAACACAAAAAAAAGGCCAAAAACAAGCAATAAAAATTAAATCATAATAATTACAAAAAGTATTTCAATTGGCCTAAATGTACAAATGCGAAACCCTATTTTTCAGGTTATAATCCCCACTCCTTGATAGTGAGTTTACACCGATGCTGAACGATATAGAATTAACAAACCTGAGAAAACAATTCCCCGTATTATCCCAACAAGTGAATGATCACCCTTTAATTTATTTGGATAATGCAGCCACAAGTCAAAAACCCTTGTGTGTTCTCGAGGCAATTAATACCTATTATCGTGATATTAACGCAAATGTACACCGCGCATCACATGCGCTAAGTGCTCAGGCTACAGCTGCTTATGAGAATGCACGTGATATTTGTGCGCAATTTATTAACGCAAATAGCAGTAAAGAAATTATCTGGACACGCGGTACGACAGAAGCGATCAACTTAATCGCAAACTGTTTAACAACGGAGTTTCAAGCTGGGGATGAAATTATCATTTCAACCCTAGAACATCACGCTAATATTGTTCCTTGGCAGATGCTAGCACAACGCACAGGCGCAATTCTTAAGATTATCCCGCTATTACCGTCGACAGATATTGATATGCAGGCTTACAAGCTGTTGTTAAACGATAAAACCAAACTTGTTGCTGTTAGTCATGTCTCTAACGCAATCGGCACTGTAAACCCGATTGAGGACATTATCGCTTTAGCGAAACAAGTGGGAGCAAAAGTATTAATCGATGGCGCACAAGGCGTTTCTCATTGGACTATCGATGTACAAGCATTAGGATGTGACTTTTACGTTTTTTCAGGTCATAAAATGTATGGCCCGACAGGTATTGGCGTGCTTTGGGGTAAAGAAGCTGAGCTCAATCAACTACCACCTTGGCAAGGCGGTGGTGAAATGATTAAAACAGTCAGCTTTGAGCAGTCGACTTATAACGAATTACCGTTTAAGTTCGAAGCTGGTACACCCAATATCTCGGCGGCGATAAGCCTTGCATCTGCCATGACATTTTTAAACAGCTACGACCGTCAGATACTTGCAAACCACGAAGCTGAATTACTTGCATATGCAACAGCAAAGCTCGAAAAAATGCCACGAATTAAAATTATCGGCAACCCACAGCAACGAGCGGGTGGCGTCAGTTTTATTATTGATGATGCACACAATGGCGATGTGGGTATGTTATTAGATCTACAAGGTATTGCAGTTAGAACAGGCCATCACTGCGCTCAACCTCTCATGCAGAGCCTTAATTTATCGGGCACAATTCGTGTTTCCTTTGCGATTTACAACACCAAAGCTGAAGTAGACTTCTTCATTAAAGCTTTGAATGAATTACAAGATCTACTTTAAACATCCCTACTTCTCCAAACATGTACTGAATATGAACGGCACACTCAGGTTGTATTCAGTATCAATGTTGTTTAATAGCATCATCAACACTGATACTGAATACCAACAATGAAACCCAAGTGTTTCGAGGAGATTAAAGATGCTAAAGAAAACAATCATAGGCCTTGCAGCTGCAATCATTATGCTACCAACCATCGCGGTAGCAAAAGACCATAACAAACACTCTATTAACTACACAGGCCCAGCAATCAACGTAACAACCGTTGCAGAAAACCTAGAAAACGTAGGACGTTTTAGCGAATTAAACGTTGTTTTAGAAGGTAAATTGATTCACCAGATAAGTTCTGACAAATATATGTTCGCAGATGATAGTGGACAAGTGATTGTAGAGTTGGATGATGATATTAAGCTGCCTGTTGCCATTAATAACAACACTCGATTACGTATTTTTGGTGAGTTCGAAGGTGGTTCAACACCAGAAGTCGAAGTCGAACATATTAAGATTCTGTAATAGATAATTTAAAAACACAGCATTAATAATATCAAGGTAAAAAGGCGCTGAAGTTATTTATAGACTCTATTTCAGCGCACTTTCATCGTGTCATACAGTAACCAGCGAACGACTACAAACGATTACGTAACGGTAACGCTAATACAGCTTCTAAACCACCTAGAGAAGCTCGTTGCAAACTTAACTTACCTTGATACATCTGAGCTATATTTACCGCAATATTCAGCCCTAAGCCATGACCAGGCGTTTGCTCATCTAAACGCTGGCCACGATTAATGACGTGCTCACATTCATCTTTGGTCATCCCTGGACCATCATCTGCAATACGGATGTGTAATAACTCTTCATCCACAGATGCCGAAATAACAATACGACTTTGCGCCCACTTATACGCATTTTCGATTAAGTTTCCTGCCATCTCATCAAAATCACGTCCATCAACCGCCACAGTTAACGCCTCACTAAACGTAATATCAACAACAATATTACGATTCATATAAAGTCGAGAAAAAGCGGATACCGCGTTACTACACTGTTCATAAGGACTGCATTTAGCTCCTAATAATTGTTTAGCCGCAATTTGTGATGCCGATAAATGATATTCAATGTGCTGCCGCATTTGCACTAACTGCTGCTGCAATAACGGATTCTGAGGCTGCGTTGTTAATGCGAGTTCATTTTGCATGATGCTCAATGGTGTTTTTAACGCGTGCGCCATATTGCCAGCATTCGTACGAGCCTGTTCTAGTAAGCTCTGATGATGAACAAGCAAACGATTAATGTCTTTGACTAATGGATCAATTTCTTGTGGATAGTGATACTGAAACTGTGCTTTATCACCGTTTTCAATCTCGGCTAATTCTTTACGCAATGTCGTTAACGGTCTTAGACCCCACGTTAATTGCAACAAAATTAATAACATAACGGCTAACGCGAGCAAGCCAAGTCCGATACCGAGACTGCGATTGACCCCCTGTAAAGCAAGTGCCAAACTGCCACTTTCCTGGGCAACAGAAACCCAAAAAAACACTTCACTATCAGGTAATTTAACTTTCTGCTGCACAATCATTAATGGCTGTTCATTTGGTCCCGACTTCACAAAATAATCAAGACCGAATTCATCATCCAGATGACGAAACGTTAATTGCGTATCCCATAATGAACGAGAACGTTTTAAGATCTGCTGTTGAGTTTGAATTTGCCAATAATAACCTGAGTAAGGTTGACTGAAACGTGGTTCTGATAGGGATTTTATTGGTAATAAACGAAGTGATGGTAACGCTGAAGATTCGATTACATTACGACTTTCTGGCGTAGAGAGTCCAGCATTATTAACGGTCAATAATGTTGGCTGTTCTAACTCAAGACGACTCAGTAACTCGTCTAAAGATAGCGTTAATTTAGCCACTAATTCACTGCGTAAATACTCTTTCATGTAGCGCTGAACGGTAAAGCCCGTGACAAGAATCAATACAACGCAGCAGCCACCTGCTGCAAATAACAGCCGGTTTTTTAATGAATGATGCTTCAATCCTCTGCAATCCTATAGCCTAGTCCACGTACTGTTTCAATAAAGCCACTACCTAATTTCTTACGTAAACGACCAACAAACACTTCGATCGTATTCGAGTCACGATCAAAGTCTTGTGCATAAATATGTTCAATCAAGGTTGCTCTTGAAACCACTTTCCCAAGATGTAACATTAGATAACTCAGCACTTTAAATTCATGTGCAGTCAACGTAATAGCTAAACCTGATTGCGTAACGGTTGATGCTGTAATGTCTAAACGAATATCACCCACAGTCACAATCGATGATGCTTTTCCAGCCGCACGACGTACTAGCGCTTGTAATCGAGCCACTAATTCACCCATTTGAAATGGCTTAGCAAGGTAATCATCAGCCCCCGCATTTAAGCCTTCGATTTTTTCATGTAACAACGAACGTGCTGTCAATATAATAACAGGCATAGTCAGGTTTTCAGCTCGCCACTTCTTCAGCACTGTAAGTCCATCAATCTTAGGTAAACCTAAATCTAAGACCACAGCATCATAGGTCTCTGTCGATCCCATAAAGTGCGCTTCTTCGCCATCACTGGCACAATCAATAATAAAGCCCTGCTCAGCTAACTGCTGTTGCATTTGTTGAGCAAGTTGCGGTTCATCTTCAACAATTAATACTTTCATATCTGCCTATTTGCGTTTAAAAAAACGCTCAAGTTTATGGCCTTTTATCGCTAACAACCGGAATGTTTTCGCATCAAATTCAGCTTTAACTACATTACGATCGCTATCAAGCATTTTAATTTCGTACACCCAAATATCATCGTCACCATAATCATCTTCTTTTTCGAGCTCGACTTTAATCACCCGACGACCATTAAAATCGCGTTCAATAATCGTTAAGAGATCGATAAACGGACTGATCTCTTTTGCGTTTACTGCAGCAGTGACCTCGTCTAGATCTTCTTCATATTCGATATGCGGCATTGCCACGCTCCGCCATGATATGAAGATTAACATGACAGTTAATAAGATTCGTGTTTTCATAGTATCTAGAGTACCGTTGTTTTAATGAATAGAATATTAACAGGGTCTAATTTTGCTAAAATATTATTACTTAATTCTGGTTTTGCTCAGCCCCGTCGCACTCGCGAACGCATCTAATGATCAACCAGAAAAAACCATCGCGCAAGTCATTGAGTTACTTGTTGCACAAGGGTTTCATGATATTTCAAAAGTTGAATTTGATCATGATGATAATCGTTATGAAATCGATGCGCGTAACTCCAATAACGAAAAAGTTGAAATAGAGCTGACTACCACTGGTCAATTTATCTCAATCGAAGAAGATTAACTTTATCCTGCCAGACCCGAACACTGGTGGGTAATACAGGAATGATAATGACCGATTTCTCGTCAAGTCCATTTGGCAATACGATCACCAGTAACGATGTGCTGACGTTATTAACAGCGCAAAATGGCTGGCAAAACAAATACCGCCAATTAATTCAGCTGGGTAATAAAATCCCGACATTGAGCGATGATTATAAAATAGCAGAAAACCAAATTAAAGGCTGCGAAAGTCAGGCATGGTTAGCGCTAAATTGCGATGATGACGGACGTTTATGGTTTGGGCTGGATTCAGATGCGCGAATTGTAAAAGGTTTAATAGCGGCATTATTAGCCGCAGTTAACGGCAAAACACGCTCAGAAATAGCTACATTTGATATTGATGCTTATTTTGCACAGCTCGGCTTTATGCAACAGCTAAGTCCTTCGCGAGGCAATGGATTAAAAGCCGTTATCGCTGCAATACAAGCTGCATAACACATCATAATAAGGGGGATGAATAACGTATTCGTCCCCCTGATTGCAGAGTCTTATTTCAATAAATTTTTAACAATCAACGCAGTGCCCATACCACCACCAATACACAGTGATGCTAAACCGTAATCGACACCACGTTTTTGCATTTCATGTAATAGCGTCACAGTAATACGCCCGCCAGAAGCACCTAAAGGGTGACCAAGCGCAATAGCACCACCATTAACATTGGTTTTATCTGCAAACCAATCCATATCAACATTATGCTCTTGTGTTAAGTTCGTCATCACTCCCAGAGCTTGCGCTGCAAAGGCTTCATTTAGCTCTAACAACTCAATCTGTTCCAATGACATATCGGCACGTTTTAATGCTTGCTCAATTGCCGGAACCGGACCTAAGCCCATCACTTGTGGATCAATACCGCCTTGACCATAAGCAACTAACTCCGCCATAGGCTCTAGGCCGTATTTTTCTACTGCCGCCGCTGATGCTAAAATAATCGCAGCAGCACCATCGTTAATACCAGATGCATTCGCAGCCGTCACCGAACCATCCGCTTTAAATGCAGGGCGTAATTTAGCTAAGCCTTCAACACTGGTATTGTCTTTTGGATATTCGTCGGTAGCAAAACTTTGCGTTTGACGACGAACTTTAACTTCAACAGGTACTATCTCATCAACAAAACGTTCAGCAGCAATCGCAGCAACCGCTTTATGCTGGCTGCCAACCGCAAAGGTATCTTGTTGTTCGCGTGTTAAACCAAACTGATCAACAATATTTTCCGCTGTCATACCCATGTGGTAGTTATTAAATACATCAGTCAAACCATCATTGATCATGGCATCAACCATCGTCATGTTACCCATTTTAGAACCAAAACGCGTTTTAGCAGGCATCAAGTAAGGGATGTTAGACATGCTTTCCATACCAGCAGCTACCACGATATCAGCGTCACCCGCTTTAATGTGCGCAGCGCCGTCCATGATCGTTTTCATACCACTGCCACAGATCATATTGAGTGTATAAGCAGGTACACTTGCTGGAATACCAGCTTGCATTGCAGCTTGGCGTCCAGGTCCCATGCCTTGTCCAGCACTAATCACATTACCAACAATCACTTCATCAACGTGTTCTGGATTAACGTTCGCTGCCGCTAATGCGCCTTTAATGGCAGTCGCGCCTAATGTAGCGGCATCCACACCAGCTAAGCTGCCGCCAAAACTTCCAAGGGCTGTACGCTTTGCTGCTACGATAAATACTTTACTCATACCTTGTTTCCTTACTTGATGTGATCAGTTTTATTTTTCAAACATGTGTTTGAATGGTATCACAAGTTGTTAACATAACCGAATTTAGTGAAACTCAAATCAATGCTGATGAATAACAACAAGCGGTATTATCAAGATAAATAAAAACAAAGTATTGGAAGGAAAAATTAGGATGTTGATTTTAATAAAATAAAACCAGTTAATACGCGCTGTATCAACTGGTTTAGCTCATGCTTGAAGACATGATTTAACGCCGAAGCATTAATAACATAAACGCACTAAACGAGTTATGCGTTGGCTTTTTCTGCTAGTTTTTTTAATACTCGCGATGCTGCAACTAAACCAAAGCTAGCCGTAACCGCTGTTGAAGCACCAAAACCACTTGAACAATCCATACCTGTTGCACCATCAGCAAAGTTCTTGGTCATACATACTTCACCGTCAGTACCAGGATAAATAAGCTGTTCCGTAGAAAAAACACATTCAATCCCAAATTTACGTTTCGTATTTTTGGTGAAATTATGTAAACGACGTAGATCAGAGCGAACTTTAGCTGCTAATGGGTCTTGATATGTTTTTGCTAAATCAGTCACTTGGATTTGCGTGGGATCAATTTGACCGCCTGCCGCACCAATAGTAATACACTTAATTTTATTACGCTTACAATACGCAAGTAATGCTGACTTTGAACGAACACTATCAATCGCATCAATCACGTAATCATAGTCAGTACTAAGATGTTCACCAATATTATCGGTACTCACAAAATCATCAATCAGGTTAACGACACATTCCGGATTAATCGCATGAATACGCGCAGCCATCACATCAATTTTTTGCTGACCAATGGTGTCTTTTAGTGCATGAATTTGACGGTTAGTATTTGTCACACAAATATCATCCATATCAATCAGCGTAATCTTGCCAACACCCGAACGTGCTAACGCTTCAGCCGCCCAAGAACCCACACCACCAATACCAATCACACACACGTGTGCTTGATTAAAAAATTGCAGTGCTTTTAGTCCATATAAACGTGCAATACCACCAAAACGATTGTCATATTCGGTCGACATACCCTACCCCAAATCAAGCAAAAAACGCATTATACTGATTCAACCTCATAACTCAAAGTTTGCGAGAAATAACACTTTCATCAGAATAGTATTATCCAACGCTAGACTAGACAGATTTTTCAAATTTGTGTATCTAAGATGAAGCTTTAACTAAACGGATTTACGCTATGTTTAATCTACTGACTTCTACTCTGGCTTCACAAACACGCTTATGGGCTGGCACCAAAGCTGCAAAAACCACGATTAATGAGCAAGATCCGTTAATCATGTATGACAACGAAGCCGATCCTTTGTGCCGCTTAGTGCGTGAAGCCATTTCAGAATTGAATCTTGATGTACTTATTATTCCTTGCCCGAAAGGCGGTGAGCGCCACAAGCAGCAACTTAAAGAGATGTACAGTACAGATAAAATTCCATTCTTAATTGATAAGAACACGCAAACCATTCTCAATTCAGCATCTGAAATTATTGAGTATCTATATAAGCAATACGCCGACACCAGTGCGCCTATTCGCTTACGTGCAAACATTTTTAATTATGCGAGCTCAACAACAGCATCGTTAATTCGTTGGAATGCAGGGAAAACCAAAAAACCAGCACTCGAGCCAACAGACCCGCTCGTACTGTACAGTTTTGAAAGTAGCCCTTATTCACGCCCCGTTCGTGAGACGTTATGTGAATTAGAGTTACCTTATTTGTTGGTTAATTTAGGTAAGCAGCAATTTGGAGAGCTTGGACCAGCAACACATCGCCTAAGTCCTGGTGAATACAACCCATTGCCAGAAACAAAACGTAGTGCATTTCTTGCGGAATATGGGACTGTACAAGTACCTTTCCTTAAAGATCCAAATACGAATGTAGATATGTTTGAGTCAAAAGCCATTGTGAAACACCTCATCGCGACTTACGCTGCGTAGTTGTATTTCATCTAGTCAGATGAAAGGTTGAGTATTCATCTGACTATTATCACCATCACGAAAAAACAATAAAAAATATCTATTAGTCATAATTACTAACCCATCAACATATTATTTTATAACATCGGGTATCCATCACAGATTACCTCTACTAGGTAAGATTAAATAATCGGATATCATTCATTTCACGATTTTAAAGCCATACTTAGTTTACTTATTAACGATATTTCAGCATTAATATGGTGGTAGTATGATTAAAAAAATCATTTCATTTTTTTGCAAAAAACAAATTAACCGACAAAAACAACAAACGTTAAAGTGCCGGTTAAACAATGCGATATCACAAAACTATGACCCATTATGAAAACTCACTGACAAGTTAATCTGTGTGAGTAAATAATGATGTCACCGTCATTGTTTACAACTGAAAATTAATACTAGGAAGGCTCAGGCATTGCGATAGAGGTAGTTATAAGCTTACTGACAGCTATTTAATATATTGTTTAAGCTCTTCTGTCGCTTTCTCTAACATGATTCTATCAGGGTCTTTTCGTAACAAATAATAATAAAGACTATCTACTTCTACATTAGCAATCACTTTATCGACCGCTTTTAATGAATCTGAAAATAATTTTGACCAAAATAAAGCATCTTCACGGATTTCATCACCAAAATCCTCAAGCATAAGGCAATAGCCAGAATAACCTCGGTATCGCGTAAAATGGTGTATCGCAAAGCCTTTGGCTAGCGTTTTCTCTTCGACTTCTTTCATCGCTTCAGTCATCCCAATCAAAGATGGTTCCGCTTTCACAAGCGAATTACGTACCATTATGCTCTGCTCAACTAAATCTATATATTTCACCATGCTCAAAGCTCCCTATATGTTCTATAAAATCCACCAATTTAATTAACTTATTCACATCTCGAGAGACACTATTTGTAGGTCTATCATAACGTTTCTCTGCTTCATAAGGCGTAATCCCAAGTGTAACCACAGCCATAACGGCTTCCGATTTTTCCGGCTTAATCTTTGAATATCTGATCAATTCAGTGAGTATACGAATGTCATACTTACTTTTAATCTCAGCAGTACGTTTCTTAATTTTTAGACTAGACACTAAACTTCCTCTATTCATAATATTGTAATCAGAATGAGCATAACGTTACGTTAACACCTTGGAAAAACTATACTGGCTACTATCAAAAAAACAATAGTACTAAAGAGGGGGAGAATAAGACTAAAACCAATATTTAAATATGAAAAAATCTAAAGATAAGCAACTGAATTTAAATATATAAGAACGACTGACAATGAATTTTTATAATTACCTCACAAATCAAATTTAACGTCACAGATGAAGACAAGACTAAAACCTATTGGTTGATGTAAAAACCCTCTTTAACGAGCTAAAAAAGAAACAAGTCATTAACATGAACTAAATATACAATGAAACAACTAAGCGAGTTAAATTAAATTAACGCGTAATTGAACGGGTGAATAATAAAAACAAGTTAAGAAATAAAGCATAAAGAACAAAGAAATGCAGCGAAGACGCTATATTAGAAGTTTAAATTCAACGTAAATAAATACAATAACATTGATCTAAATCAATCATCATCGATAAGGGAGCATTAACAAGCGCATTTATACTAGCGAATATCCAATCAAACTATAATCATTATAAAAGTATATTATTATTTAGGCTTAGCATTAATTTATAAAATCATTATTGAAGTACTACATGTTAAGATTTTATAAAATACTTATAATATTAATACCTTACCAAGGTTATAAGTATGCATGATGACATTATTGCTAACGGCACAAGGAAAGATAATGCCAAATGATATAGCTAAAAAAGACATTTTTAACATTAGAAAGTGCATCAAATAAATATAATATGTCCGATCAAAAGATATCTTTATTTATCAATAGTGTTGTAGAGTTTATCGCTTTTATTGACCATGTGAATCTGGAAACTAAAAGCGTATAAACTCAGAATCAATCCGCACAAAAATCGGTAAACATTATCATTCATGTTTACCGATTTTCAGAGTCAAAATGTAGCTTAATCCGATGATCTACATACGAGCGAGAGCCTTCCTACAATATTATCTATTGCATTAAGTAAATACCACGACCACTTGCATCGGGTACATTGGCTGGTCCTCCAGAACCTTGTTCATCCGTTTGATACTCTAGTTCAACAATATAAGATCCATCAGTGCGCTGTGACAAGATCGTCATATTGATCTCAACTGTTGCACCAAAATATGAATCAGAAACACCTGTTAAAGAGAGTTGCCCTAAATCATTAATCTTGTATACAACATCATTGATTTCACGTGGTTCTAAAGTCCGCTTTATTTTACCGTCAGCTGCCACATTATATGTCTTCATTGTAAAACTATCGATTTGCTGAGATTTACCCAACGCTATCGCGGCTGGAATGCCTTGAGTAATACTACAGTCTGAACTGTTTGAACGCTTTTGAGTGTTTTCGATGAGCACGAGTTCTTTATTCAGCAATGCCTCTGTAAATGGTACGACATCATTTGCTGCATATGGCAGCGCTAAATAAGGTGCTTCCTCTAAGATATCATCACTACCTTGAGGCGGGCACGCAAAGCGCTGTCCAGAATAATTACCACCAGGCCAATAACGACATACCGTAATCCAATTATTCTTTTTATTACCATTCACAGGATCAAAATAGAAAGATTGTGCACAGCCAACCAGACGGGTTTTCTGCCACGCAACTTGGGTCATGTGTCCACATACTTTATTATCTTTGCATGTAGAACTTCCTGATACTCCAGCATCAACGAGATTACCCACCTCATTGCTATAGAAAGAATCAATGGGGCCAGCAATAGAAGAGCGTCCGCCACCAAGGTGTAAGTTCTCACCTTGATCTTTTAATTCTGGGTTCTGCTCATTAGCGCCCTTAGAGTGACGCCATAAACCGAGTTTTGTCGAGATGTCAGCAAAATCTTGTGCTTCTAGTTGCAAGATTTCGTTAAAGTATAATCCTTTATTCTGATAATGTTTTTGCCTGTGTTCATTATGTCTATCTGTATAAGAAGCGTGTTCTTGATCTGGTAGGCTAAACATATTGTATGCTCTATATCGAGGTACAAATGTTTTATCAAACAAGCAAACCATCACTGCTTGACCCGCTAATGGACCTTGTTCATACACATCAGACGCACAACCGATTTTACTCGCTCTTTCCGTGACTATCTGAGCATAATTATAACAAGGCTGACTATCTGAGCAGGCTGTCACATACCGTTTTGTATTCAAATCAAAGTTGGAAATATCAAACGAACTTCCTTGTTGCTGCCAAGCTAAAGCTGCATCAGAAACAGTAACCAAAGCATTTAAAGAAAGGTAACGAATCTCACCGACATCTTGCTTTGGTTCAATCAACAACGTATTAACTTCCACTGAACCATAATCATATTCACTGAACATTTCTGTCGAGATTAAAGCCGTAACTCGCTCTTGAGCTGATGTAGCGAGCGCTGCATCTAAAGTTAATGTCTCACTGTCCTTTAGTACCGAGTAAGGACTAAACTCAGCTTCTCGGATAGCATTAATTGCAGAGATATCTAAGGCAGGAACTACTGGCTCAGGCGGAACTACTGGCTCAGGCGGAACTACTGGCTCAGGCGGAACTACTGGCTCAGGTGGAACTACCGGCTCAGGTGGAACGATTGGTTCAACGGGAACAACAGGGGTTCTGTCATCGTCGGGATTAGAGTCTGTTAACTCGGGAGGTTTTTTTTCACTACCGCAACCAGATAATAGTGCCAATAATAATACACTGCTTGCTTTCAATTTAACGTTCGCCATGAACTCTCCATCTTTTATAATTATATCCATATAATAAGATTAAGATAACGTGTAATTTAGCGATGTAAACCAAAATAAAACCCATAACCACAATAAATAAACATGGCTAAAATACAATTAAATTAGCGCCCATTACATAGTTAACACACTGTTCTATATGTAAATTACCACCTTAAACATCTAGCCGTTAATAATGACGCATAAAAAAACCCGGTAAACATTATCGCTAATGTTTACCGGGCTTTATTAACTAAACCATGATGATTACATCAAGTATTAGCCAACGATTTTCTGCATATCAGACATGTAACCACGTAGTTTCTTACCGATAACTTCTACAGGGTGATTACGAATTTCTTCGTTCACGTCGATTAGGCGTGCATTATCAACGCTATTTGATTTAGCTGCGAATGCAGAGCCCATTAATTCAGTTGGTAGTGCATTTACGTATTCACGTAACTGTGGCACAGCTTCATGAGCAAACAGGTAACAACCATATTCTGCTGTATCAGAGATAACTACGTTCATTTCATATAAACGCTTACGTGCAATCGTATTCGCGATTAACGGAGTTTCATGAAGTGACTCGTAGTATGCAGACTCATCAACGATACCTGAAGCAACCATGCTTTCAAACGCAAGCTCAACACCTGTTTTGATCATAGCAACGAACAATGTACCGTTGTCGAAGAACTCTTGCTCGTCAATAACGATATCTGATTCAGGGTAGTTCTCGAATGCAGTTTCGCCAGTCTCTTTACGCCATTTAAGTAGGTTCACATCATCGTTAGACCAGTCAGCCATCATTGTTGATGAGAAGTGACCTGTAATGATGTCATCCATGTGTTTTTCGAATAGTGGACGTAATGTCGTTTTCATTTCCTCAGCCATATCAAATGCTTTGATTTTAGCTGGGTTAGATAAACGGTCCATCATGTTAGTGATGCCGCCATATTTCAGTGCTTCAGTAATAGTTTCCCAACCGAACTGGATTAATTTACCTGAGTACTCAGGTGATTTACCGTCAGCAACCATTTTTTCGAATGCTAAGATTGCACCAGTTTGCAACATACCGCATAAGATAGTTTGCTCACCCATAAGGTCAGATTTAACTTCAGCAACAAAAGAAGATTCAAGTACACCAGCGCGATCGCCACCAGTAGCAGACGCGTATGCTTTAGCAATCGCAAGGCCGTTACCTTTTGGATCATTTTCTGGGTGAACAGCAATCAGTGTTGGAACACCGAAACCACGTTTATATTCTTCACGCACTTCAGAACCAGGACACTTAGGTGCAACCATTACAACTGTAATGTCAGAACGAACTTGCATGCCTTCTTCAACGATATTAAAACCGTGAGAATAAGACAGCGTTGAACCTTGCTTCATTAGCGGCATAATAGTTTCTACTACATTTGAATGCTGCTTATCAGGAGTAAGGTTAAGTACTAGATCTGCTTGTGGAATTAAATTCTCATAAGTATCAACAACAAAACCATTTTCAGATGCATTTAGGAATGACTGACGTTTTTCTGCAATCGCAGCGCCACGTAATGCATAAGAAATGTTAAGACCTGAGTCACGCATGTTTAGGCCTTGGTTTAGACCTTGTGCACCACAGCCCACAATAACAATTGACCAGTCTTTAATGAAGTTACAACCATCAGCAAACTCGCTGCGATCCATAAAACGACATTTACCAAGTTGTTCTAACTGCTGGCGTAGGTTTAAAGTGTTAAAATAGTTAGCCATGTTGCTCTCCATGAGAATTTAGTAATTTAAATGTGCCATCACTACTCCAGTGATGCGCTATGTATTCACTATATGCTAAGTTACTCATTGCTGGAAATGATATATTTACAATACAGTATTGCAATAAATGCAACGTTCACGTTTATATACAACAACCAAGTGTAAAGTTAGTGTTAAAACAAAGCAAAGATTAAACATTGAGAATTAAACACTAACAACGCAATAAAAATTAGTATTTTAAACCAACAGCGGTAGTAGTAATTAATTACAATACCTTACATTTAAATCAATAATTACATCGTCATAACGACCTCATCAGTCAAAAATAAGGTGAAATATGGATATTCGGTCACTACAACTTTTTTTACATCTTGCAACAACGCTTCATTTTGGTAAAACAGCAGAAGCGATGCATGTCAGCACATCAACGCTAACCCGAACCATGCAACGTTTAGAAGAAGCTGTTGGCAGCCAAATTTTTGCACGAGACAATCGTTCTGTCGCGCTAACAGAAAGCGGAAAGCGTTTACAAAATTTTGCACAGCAAACCCTCGAAAACTGGACACAATTAAAAGCGGAATTAAACAGTCACAACGGTGAACTCGATGGAGAGCTTACAATCTTCTGTTCAGTGACCGCTGCGTATAGCCATTTACCGCCGATATTAGATAAATTTAGGTTGCTACACCCTAACGTCGAATTAAAGCTAATCACAGGCGACGCAGCAATGGGAATGCAATTGGTAGATGAAGAAAAAATTGATATTGCGATTGCAGCACATCCCGATCAGATATCGAATCGATTAAAGTTTGTCGAAATTGCGAAAGTGCCACTCTCCATTATTACGCCTGTTATATCTTGCCAAGTTCAGCAACAAATAATGCAGGAATCAATTGATTGGAACTCTGTTCCTTTTATCTTGCCTGAACATGGCCCAGCCCGTAAACGCATTGATAAATGGTTTAAACAAATGAAAATCAAACCAAGTATTTATGCCACCGTTGCCGGGCATGAAGCGATTGTCAGCATGGTTGCACTAGGATTAGGTGTTGGTATTGCACCAGCCGTTGTTGTCGATAATAGTCCCGTGAGAGATCGGGTATTAACGTTTGAAAATAGCAATAAAATTGACCCGTTTGATCTCGGCTTATGCTGTCAACGAAAACGCTTTGATGAACCTTCAATTGCGGCGTTTTTCACTATGATTAATCACTGATTTTTCATTAATTATTATTAAAAATAACAGATGAGTTCCGCTATAATCGAGCTCACGCAATTCCCTCTTATCATTACGGAGTTTTCATGGGATTTAAAAAAGTTCTAATCACAATGTTTGCAGCCTTAAGCTTAAGCCAAGCAGCGATTGCGAATGAAGTACCAGCACAGTTTTCAACAGTGGGGTTTAATGGCCCAGATAGCCAAGACGTAAACGGTTTCCGTTTTTCATTATTCCATGGTCAAACTGAATCTGTACAAGGATTTGATATGGCAGCACTGGGACTGTCTGAAGTAGATAAACTAGAAGGTGTTAGCTTCAACTTATTATTAGGGGCTAGCAAAGTAAACAAAGAATTTTCTGGTGCATCGTTTAGCTTATTCAACTGGCATTTAGGTCAAGATACTGGTTTCAACATGGCAATAGTCAATAATACGACCCAAGTAAAAGGGGTTAACTTCGCTATTGTTAACTTATCAAAGAGTGTTGCAGGCGCGAATATAGGATTGATTAACCACACTGACCGATTATCTTTAATGGACTTTGGTGTGATGAATTATGCGAAAACGACTAAATTTCAATTCGGCCTTTTCAATGTCACCGAAAACTTACAAGGTTTGCAGATCGGTTTATTAAACTATGCTGAAAATGGTGTAGTAAAAATATTACCGCTGATCAATTTTAAGCATTCATTTTAGGTCGATTTATCGATAATTAAAATGCTAGACTATCGTTAAACGATAATGAACTTATAGTTAAATTAACTCCGTAATTAGGTGCCGTATGATCAAGCCACAAAAATTAGAAGAAATCGCGAAGCAAATACATGAATCACTACCTACTGGTGTTAAAACATTAGGCACAGAAGTAGAAAAAAAGATCCACCAGGTATTACAATCACAGTTGAATAAACTTGATCTGGTTAATCGTGAAGAATTTGAAGTACAAACGAAAGTATTATTACGCACTCGTGAAAAGTTAGCAGCATTAGAAGCACGCTTAACTGAACTAGAAAAATAATAGTTTGGCCTGATATTGTTCTGTTTTATAACAATTTTATCAGGCCACTATTTTTACACCAAAAAATCTACTTATTATCGTCATATCGACGACACCTACTAACCTAACCTTCTATTTTTAGCAGTAATACATCGACCCAATTAATTTCGTTTTTACGGATCCGTTCATTGGCAATGTAATGTAGCACCTGACCATTTTTAAGCGCTGTATCCATGGCTGGATTTAATTTAAAGTTAGTGCCTTTTTCATCATCAGCAACCGCCATTAACGTCATCGCATATTTTTCACGTAAAGGTTGAAATACATCTCCGACCGTCATTTCTGGTACTTGCTCTAACGTCAGGCAATACAACGTCGCTTCATCCAAAGTCGAAAACAATTGCTCGTGGACAATACTTGCACCTGGTGATTGCATAGTTCTTACTAATATCTCGGCATGTCGCGAACTCGAACATTCAACATTTGGGCAGTGTGCACGTAGTAACTCCGCTTTACTCTCTTCATGAAAATAGGCACTAATATGCGCTGACTTGGCCGCATGTGATGAGGCACTTAATGCCATTGATAAGGTCATTTCATCATTTTCACCATCCACAATAATCGAACTAGCCTGCCCAATGGCGATACGGGCTAGTTCGTCATGATTAGTAAACGATTCAAGTTTGGCAAACTCTACATCCAACAGTTGTGGAAATGGGTGATTAATATCCCGCTCAACACATAAGATAATTTTACGTTTGTGACGTTTTTTATCGGCAAGAATAAGATCGACAATGCGCTTAGTTCGGTGAGCTCGCCAGCCTAAAATTAAAATGTGATCGCTATAAGTGCTAAAGTCTTTCTTACCTTTCATACCTTTCCTTGCAATTGTCACAATAGCTTGCGTTGTTTTACCAATCGCAGCACCAAAAATTAATAACCCAAACGGGATCTGTATTAATGCCACAACCAATTGTCCATGTGGCGTACTCGGTGATAAATCACCAAAACCAACCGTACTAATAACAACAACGGTGTAATAAAAATAAGTCAGCGGTTCAGTTAATGCCGTTTCTCCCGCTAACCAAAGCAGCGACCATACAACCGCTAAATAACTGCAAAAAATTAAAAATAAATTAGCCCAACGTAATTCAGCGGTTAACTTACGCAACGCTAAACTAATTAATCGAGATATATACATATGAATATAATGCCTATTTATACGAGCTGTTGACGAATAATTTCAGCTGTTTCCAACGGTTGTTCTAGTGGAAATAAATGCCCACCATCAACTTCTATCACGTTAATGTGCGGCTGTTTACGCACTAAACGACTAATAGCTTCTGTCGATAATGTATCAGATTTTCGTCCTCGAATAACAACCGTATCCGTTTTTAAATGCTTGATGCTCGACCAAGCCCAAGGTACGGTTTGATAAATCGTCGCTTCCCACTCTCGACTATAGCTTAGTTTAAACCCATCATCCGTTGGGTATAACCCTTCCGCCATATAATCCGACAATACAGTATCAGAAATACCTTTAAAGCCACGAACCTTACGATGAAAATCAAAGCCTTTCTGCCTGTTCTGAAAACAATCTGGTCTTCTTAATGTCTTTTCTACTAAGGGTAGTTTCTTACGTAAAAAATCGGGTAAATTACGCATCACCCAAATGAGGTGTGGCGCTAAAATAACGGGATCTAATAATATGAGTTGCTTCACTTTAGTTGGTTCGCGTACAGCACAAATGATGCTAATTAATCCCCCCATCGAGTGACCAACTATCGTAATAGGTTCTGGCTGTGCAGCAATAAAGCGACAAGCATCATCAATCATTAACCGCCAATTATTAAAGTCATCGGGCACCGGTAATGGCCATAAAGGGCGCTGATATACCGCACTCACTTTGTAATGATCTGTGAGGGGCTTTAGCATTTGTTGATACATAGCGGGTGGAAAACCATTAGCATGAAAAAAAACTAAGTGCTCACCTTCCCCCCCTATGTGTTTAGAGGGTAATCCTTCAGCGACAGTCCCCTGTGCTGATAGTTGTTCAGCTATCCATTGCTTCATAATCTACCTATTTAATACGAGTACGAGTTACAACATCCAACAATATCCAACAATATCATAACTCGCTATTACAAACACTTACTCAGGAACTAACCACTCTAAGCGGAAAAATGCGTCTTTGTCTTGGCCTAATTCAGCCGTTAACCAAGGCAGTAACTCTTCCATTTGAGATACTAACTTCCACGGTGGATTAATCACAACCATACCCGTACCAGTCATGCCACGTTCTTCAGTATCACCCTTTACACATAGCTCGATCACGAGGATCTTTTTAATACCAGTGCCAACAAAATCACGCATTAAACGATCGATCGTGCGACGTTCAATAACCGGATACCAAAGCGCATACGTACCCGTAGCAAAACGACGGTAAGTTTGTGCTATCTCTTGAACAACCTGACGGTATTCAGTTTTAATTTCGTAAGATGGATCAAGCAATACTAAACCACGTTTATTACGCCCAGGTAATAACGCTTTTAAGCCTTCATAAGCATCTTTCTTATGAACACGCGCTTGGCGGTCACCCGCAAACTCTTGCTCTAATAATTTAACATCCGCAGGGTGTAACTCTGTCATCTGCATACGATCTTGTTCACGTAGTAATAAACGAGCAACAAGCGGAGAACCAGGATAATGCTTAAGTGTAGGTGTTTTATTTAATTGTTTAATCACATTTAAATAAGGAATTAATGGCGCAGGAACTTCACCCTGTTGCCAAATTCGAGCAATACCATCAACGTATTCCGCTGTTTTTTCAGCATTCGCACTCGATAAGCTATAACGGCCTGCAGCAGAATGGGTATCATGATAAATAAAAGGCGTATCCTTTTGCTTTAACGCTTCTAAAATCAATACTTCAACAGCGTGTTTAAGTACATCAGCAAAGTTGCCAGCATGAAAACTGTGACGATAGCTCAGCATAATATTTCCAGTATAAAAAGAGTGTAATTAATTACGGTAAAGGGTATCACCATTTGCTTAAAACTAGGCTATTTATTCTATCTTTCAAGTCATCAATAGTATGCTTTATTCATACTTTCGTTAATTTCCCAGTTGTTATAGTGTTTAACCAAATGAAAAAACGTACCTCTTTTTTGATAAAAAAAGCCAAAGGACATGACGATGAAACTACCATTGATACTTATATTATCAATCTTAATATCAGCTTGTAGCCTAAATCAGCGCAATCTCTTTAGCGAATCTTCAACATCCAACGATTTTAATAAAAATACGTTATTAACAACAAAAAAACAGCAACCCTATCTGAACTGGGATCGCGCATTAACAGCATCTATATTGCTCAATAAAGACTACCCTTTTAGTCTCCATATGAATGCTTATGCAGCTCTCTATCACCCAGATATATTCACACTTTATAAAAATGACGATGCGTTGTTCGCCCTACAAAAAATAAAATTACGTAGACGCTGGAAAAGTGATAATGAACAACAACGAAATCAGACACTACTGTTACGCAGCGAAATAAATCTTGGCGCTTACAATAGTCAGCAACAAGCATTTCCAATTCAAAATTTTACATTAGACGACAGAGAGCCAACTTATCATTATAAGTTAACGAGAAGCCTCTCTAAAGAAAGTACATTTCCAGCCAGTTTTTATCTCTACATCAGTAATATTAAGCAACTAAAACAATTAAAACTAGAGCCTGAATTAGCGCGTTTATTAACAAATAACAATATTCAGAAAGGGCACATCAATCGTCTACCCATTGATATCGAGCTCAATATTAATCAAGTTGCAGGTGAAAATGGACAAGGGTTGGGGGCTGTCATGACACGCGTTATTTTTTATAGCGATGAAAACAGAGAAGTACCACTGAGAATTGATTCATTCTCAGTGGTAGACATTAATGAAGAGTACTAATGCGCAAGAAAAAACTTATATGCAGGGTTATTTGTTTCTTCTTTATATTGATAGCCTAACTTAACCAAATAAGCTGAAAATGCTTTCATCTCACCATCTGGTAATTCAAATCCAGTTAATACACGGCCATAAGCAGCACCATGATTACGATAATGGAATAAGGTGATATTCCAATTCATACCAAGGGTTAACAAGAATTTTTGCAATGCGCCGGGATGTTCAGGAAACTCAAAACTAAATAAGCGTTCTTGCAATGCTTCTGCAGGACGACCACCGACCATATAGCGAACATGCTGTTTTGCCATTTCATCTTCTGACAAATCAACCACTGGGTATTCAGCATCTTCCAATTGCTTAATCACAGTCGCTAATTCAGATGTACCTTGCGGTGTACGTAAACCAACAAAGATATTAGCTGCAGCACGGTTCGAATAGCGGTAATTAAATTCAGTCACAGCGCGATTACCGATTAACTCACAAAACTTTAAGAATGCACCGGGACGTTCTGGAATAGTCACCGCAAGAACGGCTTCTTTCTTCTCACCATATTCACTGCGTTCTGAAACATAACGTAATGAGTGGAAGTTAACATTCGCACCACTTAAAATAGCAGACATGTTCTTATCACGCAGACTGTTTAACTCGGTGTATTTTTTCAGTCCTGCGAGCGCTAATGCACCCGATGGTTCTGCAATTGCGCGTGTATCTTCAAAAATATCTTTTAATGACGCACAAATTTCATCACTGCTTACTGTAATCACATCATCAATAAATTCATTACACAGACGGAATGTTTCCACACCAATGCGTTTTACTGCTACGCCATCGGCAAAAATACCCACTCGATCAAGTGTCACAGGTTCGCCAGCATCAATCGCAGCGCGTAAGCATGCTGAATCACGCGGCTCCACACCAATGACTTTAATTGATGGTTTTAACTGTTTAATATAAACCGCAATACCTGCAGCAAGGCCTCCGCCGCCTACAGGTACAAAAATATAATCGAGATGTGTATTCTGCTCTAATAACTCACGCGCTATAGTGCCCTGACCTGCGATCACATCCGGATCATCAAACGGCGGGATTAACGTATAACCCTCTTCCGCTGATAGTTTTTTTGCATGACTAGAGGCTTCATCAAAACTATCACCATGCAGGCATACTTCCGCACCAAAGCCACGCACAGCGCTCACTTTAATATCAGGCGTAATGACAGGCATCACAATAGTAGCTTTAATACCTAACTTCTTCGCAGACAACGCGACACCTTGTGCATGGTTGCCCGCAGATGCAGCAACGACACCACGCAGTTTTTGCGCTTCAGATAATTGCACTAACTTATTAAACGCGCCACGTAATTTAAATGAATGCACTGGCTGGCGATCTTCTCGTTTAAGTAGGATCGTATTACCTAAGCGTGAAGATAATTTAGTTAATGGCTGTAAAGGAGTCACCACGGCAGCTTCATAGACTGGTGATAATAAGATCTTACATAAATAATCATTTGCTGTAAGTAGCGATTGGTCTTGTTGGGGGTCGTTATTTGTCACTCGATCATCCATTGAAATTTAACTGACAAGTTAACGCTTTGGCATGCCATCGTTAACGCTGCTATCTAGTACTATTACCTAGTTATAACAACAATCGAAACAGATAAAAAGAATTAACTCAGGATAACTTTTAGCAGAAAATAAAAAAGGGAGCATTAAGCTCCCTTCTTCGTATTACTTTTTATCGATTAAGCTGTTTTAGCTTCACCTTGAGGTTCTGCGTTAGCAACATCAACGTTTAGCTCGCCTTCAGATTTAGCAACGATAGTGTTAACCGCTGTATCACCGATAACGTTAGCAGAAGTACAGAACATATCGTTGATACGGTCAACCGCAGCGATGATTGCTAGTGCTTCAACAGGTAGACCAAGTTGTGTTAGTAACACACCGATCATCACGATACCGCCACCAGGTACACCACCTGCGCCTACTGATAATAATAGAATTGTTAGACCCATAGTGAACAAGTCAGTCACTTGGATTGGTGTGCCGTATGCGTTTGCAGCAAATACTGTTGCAATTGAGATGTAGATAGATACACCAGACATGTTCATTGTCGCGCCTAGTGGAACACCGAAACCAGCAACTGTTTTAGATACACCGATTTTCTCAGTTAGTGTACGCATTGTTACAGGGATAGTTGCGTTTGAGCTCGCAGTAGATAGTGAGAATAGGAACTGCTCACGAATCTGACGACGGAACGTAGCTGGACGGATACCTGTAGTAGCCCATACTGCTAGTGGGTAAACAACTAGAATCCAAACAACAAGTAACGCTACAACTAGACCAACATAGCTAGCTACTGAAGCCAGTGTTGCACCATCAAGTGTCGCACCTAATTGAATCATTAACGCGAATACACCAAACGGGGCAAAGCTCATGATTAGGCTAACAAGTTTCATCATGATGTCATTTGCGATTTGGAATGCATTGATCGCTGGACCACCTTTCTTGTCTAGAGCTTGAATCGCTAGACCAGTGATGATTGCCATGAAGATGATTTGTAACATGTCACCAGAAGCAAATGCTTGAACAGGGTTGCTTGGTACGATGTTTACAATAAGTTGACCGATATCTGGCGTTTCAGTTGTTGCTAGTGTTACCGCAGTACCACCTAGTTCAGCAAGGTTAGCGCCAACACCTGGTTGTACAATCATTGCAACAATAAGTGCCACTGTGATTGCAACAGCTGTATTAGCTAGATATAGGAAGAATGTTTTGCCACCTAGGCGACCAAAACTTTTAATGTCTTTCAGTTCACATACACCACATACAATAGAGATGAAAACTAGTGGAACTACCATTAATTTAATTAGTGATACAAACATGGTACCGACTGCAGTAGCTGCGCCGACAAAGTATGTGTCAAGGAACGATCCTGCACCAAAGCCATACTGAACGATTGTACCCAGTAACAAGCCCACAAACAGGGATATAAATATTTTCGAACTTAGTGATTTATCCATAACAAACTCAGCCTTTCAATTATCATAGTAATGTGTGTTTATTTGCTTATATATTATTTTTATATTTTTACAATTCTTTGCACTGCAAGATTTGATGAGTGGAGAGTATTACAACTACATAACGAATGGGAAGCAGTTCAATCATCTAGAGCCAGAAAAATTGAGGTCGGTCACATATCCAAGCATTTTTTAATACTTTACGAGTATGTAACATCTATATAATCATCAATAAAACCCACTTAAAATTAAGAAACCGCAATTTTTTTGTATCAAAACCGCTAAAAACACTCATATACTCAAAAGTAGGCATTATATCAACAATGCTAAAAAATGGTGAATCCGGACTTTTTTAACAAAGTTAGTGATTTATACCGTAAATTTAACCTAAGTTACCATTACGAACCAACATAAGAGTTAATTACAGATGAGTTATAAAGTGGCAGGGTGTTAAAAGGCACTCAACAGGGCGCTGAGTACCCTTTTATTAAACTAGGTAATTATTCTGCTTAGACAGTTTTACTTACTCTTCTGTGCTTACAGAACTATTTTCAACGGTATCCATTATCTTATTAGATTCAACTATTGTTGAATCATTATTTTTCGCTTCAACAATAGTTGAATCTGGCGTTAAGGTAATTGTTTCCGGTAATTCAATCGCGTCTTCTACAACAACTTCTGTTACGACTGGTTTTGGCGCGGCACATAAACGATAATCAGTTTTTTCATTATTACGCCAAAATTTACGGTTATGACGAATCATCGCGCGAATTTCTGCAATATAGGCTTCTTTTCTTTCTGAGTAATTAATCAACCCGGCGGCAAGCGCACACGCATTGATTGTTTGGCCGTTAGCACTTAGCTCAGTACGTATGTCACGTAATGGTAAGTAGCTTTGATTACGATTAATGTTGCGGAAATACGAGCGCACAGACGCTTCTATTGAATCAAAACTTGCCACTTCATGATCGGCACCTTCGTCGCGTTGATTTGGCACAATGCCGCACCCTTTACTAAAACACCACTGACCAAAGAAGTTATGCCCTAATTTAGCAAAACGCGATGTACCCCAGCCAGTTTCATTCGCTGATTGACTAAATACTAATTCTTCAGGGATCACGTCAACTTGTGCAAGCAGCTTAGTAATGAGTAACTTGTCACTATCTGCAGTCACTTTATACATCTCTGCGATGTCTTGTAGTTGTGCTTGATCTTGTTCCGTTAATACAGCTTTAGCTTGCCACGTTGTAAGCAAAGCTCGCTCTGCTAATACTTCAGCAGTAACAACATCAAAGGCAGGTTGCAGGTAATTAAAGAATGCCGTTTTCTTAGCGTTAACATCACTGATAGCAGCAAAATCTGGGACAGGTTCTTTATCATCAGGTTGAAGGAAGGTGTACAGGCCGAAAAGACCTAATCCTATAATAAGGAGTAAAGCAGTTATTTTCTTTTGCATATAAAAAAGCACCATTAATAAATAATGGTGCTAATTTAACACGTTAATTGCAATAAGCTAGATTATAGAATCATGCTCTTTGGTGCAACGAACGGTAAGTTATGTGCTTCAGCAACATCTTGAACAGTTACTTGGCCAGCAATTACGTTTAGGCCGTTTAGTAGGTGCTCATCTTGGATTAGTGCTTCTTTCCAACCTAGGTTAGCAAGCTTGATGATGTACGGTAGCGTTGCATTGTTTAATGCGAATGTAGACGTTTTCGCAACAGCACCAGGCATGTTAGCAACACAGTAGTGAACAACGTCATCAATGATGTAAGTTGGGTCTTGGTGTGTTGTAGCATGTGAAGTTTCGAAACAACCACCTTGGTCGATTGCAACGTCAACAACAGCAGCGCCAGGCTTCATGCGTGAAATTAGGTCTTTAGTTACTAGTTTAGGCGCTGCAGCACCTGGAACTAATACAGCACCAATTACTAGGTCAGCTTCTAGTACATATTTTTCAATTGCATCATGTGTAGAGTAAACTACTTTTAGACGGCCATCGAATTGGTTGTCTAGGTTAGCTAGTACTGTAAGGTTACGGTCTAACATAGTTACGCTAGCGCCCATACCTACAGCCATTTTAGCTGCGTTCATACCAACAACACCGCCGCCGATAACAACAACGTTTGCAGGAGCAACACCCGGTACGCCGCCCATAAGAAGACCACAACCACCTTGTGATTTTTCTAATGCTTGTGCACCAGCTTGAATTGACATACGACCAGCAACAGCAGACATAGGCGCAAGAAGTGGTAGACCACCGTTTACGTCAGTTACTGTTTCGTAAGCGATACAGATTGCGTTACTTTTAATTAGGTCTTCAGTTTGCGGTAAATCAGGTGCAAGGTGTAAGTAAGTGAATAACACTTGGCCATCACGTAACATTGCACGTTCAACTGCTTGTGGCTCTTTTACTTTAACAATCATGTCAGCAGTTTCGAAAACTTCTGCAGCAGTTGTTAAGATTTTTGCACCAACAGTTTCATAATCACTATCGCTAAAACCAATACCAGCACCAGCAAATGTTTCAACATAAACTGTATGGCCATGTGAAATAAGCTCTCTTGCACTTGCAGGAGTCATACCTACGCGATACTCATGGTTTTTAATTTCTTTAGGTACGCCGATAATCATATGCTATTTACTCCGATATTTGGTTTATTTAACTGGTTGAGAAAAGCTTCTCGATATATAGGTGCAGTATAGACGTAGAAGTGCAGAATTAATCACTAAAGATCAGTCTAATTTTAAGAAAAATTTATAGAAGATTTGTTAAAATGATGTTGAACAGAAGATAATTTTTTCTGTGAGCAAGATCTCCCTCAAAAAAAGGGCTCAATTGTAATCATAGTTGATCACAATTGAGCCCTTAATATAAATCGAGGTCAATCGATAGTTAATACTAATTAGGTAAGTTAAATAAGATTTTTATCGCGTACCGCACCTTTATCTGCACTTGTTGCGAAGTGACCGTAAATGCGTAACGCTTGTGTTACTTTACGTTCACGCTTTTCAACAGGCTTCCACGCTAGATCGCCACGGCTTTCCATTTCACTACGACGAGCGTCAAGAACGTCATCAGCAACAATCAAATTCATTGAACGTTCAGGGATATTAATATCAATAATATCGCCATCTTCAACAAGACCGATCAAGCCGCCACTTGCCGCTTCAGGTGATGCGTGACCAATAGATAGGCCCGAAGTACCACCGGAGAAACGTCCATCAGTAATCAATGCACACTCTTTACCAAGTCCCATTGATTTTAGATAACTGGTTGGATATAGCATTTCTTGCATACCCGGACCACCTTTCGGCCCTTCATAACGAATAACAACCACATCACCCGCTTTAATTTCACTGGCTAAAATAGCACTTACCGCAGAATCTTGGCTTTCAAATACACGTGCAGTACCACGGAACAACAAGTTATCATCAGCAACACCCGCTGTTTTAACGACCGCACCATCGATAGCAATATTCCCCGTCAATACAGCAAGACCGCCTTCTTGACTGTAGGCATTTTCGATTGAACGGATACAACCGTTAGCGCGATCATCGTCCAGTGAATCCCAACGGCAATCTTGGCTGAATGCTTTAGTCGTTCGAATACCTGCAGGACCAGCCGAATACATTTTCTTCACAGCTTCAGATTCAGTCGTAACAATATCAAACTTAGCTAACTGCTCAGCCATCGTCATGCCCATTACGGTCATATTGTCAGTATGCAATAAACCAGCACGGTTCAACTCACCCAAGATACCCATTACGCCACCGGCGCGATGCACATCTTCCATATGATAAAGTGGCGTTGACGGTGCGACTTTACATAACTGCGGTACTTTACGGGATAATGCATCCATATCAGCCAAGCTATAATCAACTTCTCCTTCAATGGCAGCCGCGATTAAATGCAGCACAGTATTCGTTGAGCCACCCATCGCAATATCAAGCGTCATGGCATTTTCAAACGCATCACGATTCGCAATATTTCGCGGTAATACTGATTCATCATCTTGTTCATAATAACGCTTACACAGATCAACAATGCGACGACCTGCATTTAAGAATAATTCTTCACGATCTGCATGCGTAGCAACGAGTGAACCATTACCCGGTTGTGATAACCCTAATGCTTCTGTTAAACAGTTCATTGAGTTTGCAGTGAACATACCTGAACATGAGCCACAAGTCGGACACGCGCTACGTTCTACTTTTTCAACATCTTCATCAGATACATTTTTATCTGCACCCATCACCATGGCATCAACAAGATCAAGTTTAATCAGTTGATCTGAAAGTTTGGTTTTACCCGCTTCCATTGGACCACCGGAAATAAAGATAACCGGAATATTAAGACGTAAAGCCGCCATTAACATACCTGGAGTGATCTTGTCGCAGTTAGAAATACATACCAGCGCATCCGCGCAATGAGCATTAACCATGTATTCAACAGAGTCAGCAATCAAATCTCGTGATGGTAAGCTATATAGCATACCATCGTGGCCCATTGCGATACCATCATCAATAGCAATCGTATTAAATTCTTTTGCGATACCGCCCGCTTTCAAAATTTCATCGGCAACTAATTGGCCCATGTCTTTGAGATGAACGTGGCCCGGTACAAATTGGGTAAATGAATTGGCAATCGCAATAATAGGCTTGCCGAAATCTTCTTCTCGGGTACCAGTAGCACGCCACAAGGCGCGAGCACCAGCCATATTACGGCCTTGGGTAGATGTTGCAGAACGCAGTTTAGGCATCGGTTCTCTCCATGAAACAAAATAAACAGTAAATATAAAGGAGGCAAATCTGCGCCTCACCTTAATAATCAAATCGACTCATCGTCGTAAGTAAGCGTTAACAACACCTACTTATATAAGCGTAACGTAAATAGAACGATTAGCTTGGATCAGCGACGTAGTCTAACCAGCCCCACTTATCTTCACTTTGACCTTTAATCAATGCAAAGTAAGCCGTTTGTAATCTCTCTGTAATCGGTCCACGTTTACCAGTACCAATTTCAATACGGTCAACCGAACGTACTGGTACCACTTCAGCGGCAGTACCGCACATGAACATTTCGTCCGCTAAATACATCGCTTCACGCGCAATAGGTTCTTCTCGAACTTCATAACCAAAGTCTCGAGCGAGTACCATTAATGTATTACGCGTTAAACCCGGTAGGATACAAGCCGTTGTCGGTGGTGTATGGATTACGCCATTTTTAACAAAGAATAAGTTTTCACCCGCGCCTTCAGAAATTGTCCCGTTTACATCAAGTGCAATGCCTTCCGCATAACCATGACGCTTCGCTTCTGATGAAATCAGCTGTGATGATAAATAATTGCCACCGGCTTTAGCGCCCGTAGGTATAGTATTTGGAGCAAGACGGTTCCAAGATGTAACACAAACATCCACGCCCTCTTCTAAACTTTCATCGCCAAGGTAAGCACCCCAATTCATTGCAGCGACAAGCGCATCACACACGGTTGATTTTGGTGTGAGACCTAAGCCAACATTACCAATATAAGCCAATGGACGTAAGTAAGCATTAGTAAGCCCATTCGCTAATACGGCATCTTTACACGCTTGTTCTATTTCTTGTTTTGAATACGGGATAGTCCAACCATAGATCTTAGCTGAATCGAACAAACGTTGGATGTGTTCTTGTAAACGGAAAATAGCCGGACCTTTTGGCGTATCATATGCACGAATACCTTCAAATACAGATGAACCATAATGTAATGCATGCGTAAATACACTCACTTGAGCCTGAGACTCTGGAACCATCTTGCCATTAAACCAAACTTGCTGTTCAGTATTCGCCATAATTGCTTCTTCCTTTATGCTGTAATTATATTGTAGTCTTATTTACGTCAGTCCAAGCACTCCGCGCTTTAATATAACTGACGTTTTCAATAATGTATTATATCGCAGTACTTTGTTGATAGCTTAATTTACTCACATCAAAAAGTTTATCTAACTGCTTATAGAGTAAATCGATTGGTCGTTCACCAGATACTGTAACCGTTATCTTAATATTATTGCAATCATTCATTTGCACCGAATTCAACGTGCTGATACGAAAACCTCGGTGACGAATAACACGTAAGATACGCTCTAAAACTTCAGGGGTATTATTCGCTTCAATAACCACTTCATGTACTTGTTTAGCACTCATCATATTGCTCCAACATCTCACCGTTATTTACACCGGGTGGTACTAAAGGCCACACATTTTCTTGTTCTGATATTTGTACATGTAAGAAATATGCACCCGAGCTTGCTAACATGCGATCGATTGCTGGTTGCACTTGTTCTTTAACGACAATCGCTTCACCAGGAATACCGCACGCTGCAGCTAAAGCAACAAAGTCAGGGTTATCATCTAAAATCGTTTGCGATAAACGTCCATCAAAGAATAGCGTTTGCCATTGGCGAACCATTCCCAATCGTTGATTATCAATCAGTACAATTTTAACCGGCAATTTTGCCCGATTAATTGTCGCTAATTCTTGAATGTTCATCATGATAGAGCCGTCACCGGTTACCACAACAGGCATTGCATCGGGACGTGCTAACGCAGCACCGACAGCAGCAGGCAGACCAAAACCCATCGTGCCAAAACCAGCACTCGATAACAGATTTTCAGGTTGTGTAAACGTCATATGTTGTGCAGTCCACATCTGATGCTGGCCAACATCGCAGGCCACAAAATGGTCTTCAGGTAAGCTAGCGGATAATTGCTTCAGTAATAAAGGTGCATAAATAGCAATACCAGGATGGTCATAGCGGAAAGCTGTTTCAACTTTCATCTCTAGCGTGTGCAATCGCCAAGGGGCAATATCTAGCGTCATTTTTAACGCCGGTAGAATTAATTTTAGATCCGTTGAAATCGCAACATTCGCAACACGTAATTTATTATGTTCACAAGCATCAATATCAAGATGAATAATCTTGGCATGTGGTGCGAATTCATCAAGTTTACCGGTCACACGATCATCAAAACGAGCGCCAACAGCAATCAAGAGATCACTTTCTTGCACTGCTAAGTTTGCTGCTTTTAAGCCATGCATACCCAGCATGCCTAAATAATAAGGATGTTCAGGATCCGGAGAACCGATACCTTTTAATGTACTTACAATAGGAATGTCTAATGCGGCAGCTAATTCACGCAACTCAGGTACAGCATCCGCCATACCAACACCACCACCTACATATAAAATCGGTTTTTTAGCCGCGTGTAATAACACGCGAGCAGCGGTGACTTGCGCTTCAACTAAACCATCTAATGCAGGTAGTACGGGTAATTCAGATACCGTTTCAACTGCCATTTCAGCAAGTTGAATGTCTTTAGGTATATCAATTAAAACAGGTCCAGGGCGGCCAGTCGTTGCAATCGTAAATGCCTCAGCAATAATACGATCTAAATCATTTTGATCTTCAACTAAGAAACTGTGCTTAGTACATGATAACGTCATGCCAAGAATATCCACTTCTTGGAACGTATCAACGCCAATTAACGCACTTGGTACCTGACCAGTAAAAGCAACCAGTGGTATAGAATCAGCCATCGCTTCAGCCAAACCAGTCACAATATTCGTTGCGCCTGGACCTGAAGTCGCAATACAAACCCCCACTCGTTCACCCGCACGTGCATAACCAAGCGCAGCCATAACAGCGCCTTGTTCATGTCGAGCAAGCAAATGTGAAACACCACCATCATATAGCGCATCATATAACGGCATGATCGCGCCACCTGGATAACCGAATACCTGAGTTACCCCCTGTTTACGTAAAGCATTTACAATAAACTCTGTTGCTTTCATTAATCTACATCCCTTTAAACATAACTCTTGTAAATAATTAAACGCCAAACAAAAAAAAACCCCGGTTATTTACCGAGGTTTTCTTATTGCTGGATTAAGCTTATTTTCGCTTAGCAGTAAGTCCCCGGCTTGGTAATTTAATAATTACCACCAGAATGCTGACTACAATAATTAGACGCGAAGTAAACCCAAACATATAACTAATCCAACAACTCTAAATAATTTTGATGCCTCATTATTAGCATGGCGAATTTATTTAATCAAGCCTTTAACCGTGGTCAAAATAACTAAAACAACCAAATAAATGGACACAGATAATTTAACATATCGATAAATACGAAAGTTCCAGTTTAAAGTTTTGCGCATGACAAGCATCACAAAATAGACTGTTGCAAATAGGCCTTGCTTAAGATTTTAAAATAATCGACCTAATTCAACTGTGCTTATCATTAATTGCACTAGGGTATGAGAAGAACAATAAACGACCCAAGGATGATGAATGAATTTAGCCGTAATCTATAGCCGTGCAATTTTAGGCATTAACGCACCCTTAATTACTATTGAAGTGCATATCAGCGAAGGCTTACCAGGGTTCACGATTGTCGGCTTACCAGAGACATCCGTTAAAGAAGCCAAAGATCGAGTGCGCAGTGCCTTGATGAACTCGAACTATGTCATGCCAGCAAAACGGATAACTGTCAATTTAGGGCCTGCCGATCTGCCAAAGGAAGGCAGCCGTTATGATTTACCCATTGCTATCGCGATTTTAATTGCCTCACAACAAATCAGTAGCAATCAACATCAGCAATTAGAGTTTATTGGTGAGTTGTCGTTATCCGGAAAATTACGTACATGCCGTGGAACGATTCCCAGTATTATCGCCGGTAAAAAAGCACAACGAAGTACAATTATTCCTTTTGATAATGGTCATGAAGCGGCACTAATAGACAATGCAAACTGCTTGGTCGCACATAATTTACAACAAGTATGCGAACATATTAACGAACAACAAACACTACAAAAAGCGTCACGAATAGCAAGCCCAGAAACAGCCTCTTACGCTCAATATGATATGCAAGACATCATCGGTCAGCAAAGTGCAAAGCGCGCCTTAGAGATCTGTGCGGCAGGTAATCACAACTTACTTTTGTTTGGCCCTCCGGGGACAGGTAAAACCATGTTAGCAAGTCGTTTAACGACCATTCAACCAGACATGACCGAGCAAGAAGCCTTAGAGTGCGCAGCAATCAAGTCTATTAGTGGCGGTGAATTTGTCGCGCAAGACTGGTGTCGACGTCCCTTTAGAACGCCACACCATACTTCATCAGCCGTAGCCTTAGTCGGGGGAGGACGCACACCAAAACCAGGCGAAATAACACTCGCACATAACGGTGTCTTATTTTTAGATGAACTCCCTGAGTACCAGCGTAAAGCGCTCGATTCTTTACGAGAACCACTCGAAGCAGGTAAAATCAGCATATCGAGAGCGAGTCAGCAAGTCGACTTCCCAGCTAAGTTCCAATTAATCGGCGCATTAAACCCTTCCCCATCAGGCTATTATGACAACAACAAACTTGGTGGAAATAATAGTCAGGTCGCTAAGTATTTAAGTAAATTATCAGGTCCCTTTTTAGATCGTTTTGATCTGACCATTGAAGTTCCAGCATTACCTAAAGGCAGCCTCACAGAGCAAGGTCAACGAGGCGAAAATAGTGAACAAATTAGACTTCGGGTTAGTGCGGCTCAAGCAGTACAACGGCAACGTAGTCATAAATTAAATGATGCACTCACAAATAAAGAAATAGAGCTACATTGCCCACTTCAGCACCAAGATGCCATTTTCCTAGAGCTGGCCATTGAAAAAATGGGGTTATCAACAAGAGCATTTCATAAGATAATCAAAGTCGCTCGCACCATCGCAGATTTAAACAATTGTACTGAAATCAATAAATCACACTTACTTGAAGCATTGTCTTATCGTGCGATGGACCGCTTGCTACAACAAATAAATGTTTAATTATTACAATTTTAGTTTGGCATAATGTGATGATAGTTTTATCATTTCAGCTTATCATCACTCCAAGGCCATATTATGTTATCGACATTCACGCAAAAGGTGGCAGGCGCCATTGCATTTATCTGTTATCTTTTGAATACCATATTTTGGTTAATACCAATTGTTATCTTTTCTCTTTTAAAAAGTATCATTCAATTCAAATCAGCGCAGAAAGTACTAAATCATCTACTTGATGGCTGCGCATCAAATTGGATTTCAGTGAATGGTATCACCCAACGCTTAATTGGTAATCCTCATATTCAAGTAAATGGCATTGAAGGTCTATCATTAAATAAATGGTATATGGTCATCTCAAATCATCAATCATGGGTTGATATTTTAGTCTTACAACGCGTGCTTAACGGCCAGATTCCATTTTTAAAATTCTTTCTAAAAAAAGAGCTAATTTGGGTTCCCTTTCTAGGCCTTGCTTGGTGGGCGTTAGATTTCCCTTTCATGAAGCGCTACAGCAAAAAGTTTTTACAAAAGAATCCACACATGCGTGGTAAAGACATTGAAACAACTAAAAAAGCTTGTGCCAAATTCAAACACAAGCCAGTAAGTGTGATGAATTTTGTTGAAGGGACACGGTTTACTCAAGATAAACACACCCAACAAGCCTCTACATTTAAGCATTTATTAAAACCCAAAGCAGGCGGAATCGCATTTGCACTCGATGCAATGGGCGGACAACTCGACACTTTAGTGAATGTTACGATTCACTATCCACAAGGTATTCCCACCTTTTGGCAGTTTATTAGTGGTCAGGTCAAGCAGATCCAAGTACAAGTGAGTACACAAGATATTAACTCAAGTTATATTGGTGACTACACGAATGACAAAGATTTTCAGGCGAATTTCCAGCAATGGATAAATGAACTATGGGTTAATAAAGACCAAGAACTCGATCAACTTAAGCAGGCTGCAAACTAAATGATTAATTTTCTGCCTACGTTTATTTTAATGATCATTAGTACATCATTAGTCGTTATTAACATTGTTTGCTCATTAACGCTTATCAGTATCACAGGGCTCATTAAGTTTATTTTACCGTTTAGCCCAGTACAAAAAGTTTCTCGGAAAATTGCAGATCGATTACTCGGAGTCTGGGTTTTCATTAACACTTGGATGATCTCATTCATCAATAAAGTTGAATGGGATATTAAAATTAACGGCGATTTAAATAAAAAGAGCTGGTACTTATTGATTTCCAATCACCATAGCTGGACTGACATTGTCATTCTATTTTCAGTCTTTGCGAATAAGATCCCGTTGCCTAAATTCTTTGTAAAACAAGAAGTTTTATATATTCCCTTCGTTGGCACCGCTTGCTGGGCCTTAGACATGCCCTTCATGAAACGCTACAGCAAACAAAAGTTAGCTAAAAAGCCACACTTGAAAGGGAAAGATATGGCAAGTGCACGTAAAGCCTGTGCCAAAGCTAAACTAGCTCCGACGACCATCGTTAATTTTGCAGAAGGGACGCGATTTACTGAAGCAAAAAAACAGCACACAAAATCTCCCTTTCGCTATTTACTGCCACCCAAATCAGGCGGCATCGCATTATCACTGGCTTCGATGGGCTCAACCTTAGATCAAATTTTAGATGTCACGATCATCTATCCAGATAACCCCGATTCACCCTTCAAGGATCTGCTACAAGGTAAATTAAAGCGTATTATTATTCGAGTTGAAACAATTGAAGTCACATCAGATCTACAAGGTGATTATGAAAATGACGCTCAATTTAAACAGCATTTTCAGCAATGGGTCACCAGCATTTGGCATAGAAAAGACCAACTAATCTCGGATTTTCACCAACGCATTTAAACATTTAACCCACAAGGTTAGTCTAATAACTTTGTGGGCCACTTCATTTTAATTCTCGAACAACCAACAAAAATAACGCTTTAGGGGTAAAAGAAGAGATAAAAACTGCCTTTAATAGAGTCTGAATTCTAAAGGGACATTAAGATCTCACTTTTACTTTAATCTTAAACGAAACAAGGTGTAACATGCTATAACTGTTAATGCATTGTTGCATTAATCTTTTTTGGGATCACACATGAGCACATTAGCACCAAACTTAAACACACCTCTCGATGCCTTACTGCACTGGGAAAAGCATCGTGCCAATGAGGTATATTTACGCCAGCCTATTAATGGGACATTTCACGAATTCACGTGGTCTCAAGTGGCTGACCAGACAAAACGTATCGCTCAAGCACTACAGTCTCTTGGACTAGCACCAGGTGATAAAGTCGCGATCCTCGCAAAGAATAGCGCTGAATGGTTTATTAACGATTTAGCTATTATGTACGCGGGTTATATTAGTGTACCAATTTATTCAACAGCAAACGCGAAAACAATTAACTATGTACTAGAGCACAGTGAAGCAAAAGTACTATTTGTTGGTAAGCTAGATAACTATCAAAACTTAGAAGGCAAGCTACCAGCAGACGTAATTACCATCAGCTATCCTTACGAAACATTGGCTTGCCAATACAAATGGAATGACCTGCTTGAACAGCATCAACCATTAGCAGCGCCAGTGAAAATAGATCTAGACAGCTTAATGTCGATTATTTATACCTCAGGTAGTACAGGTAACCCGAAAGGCGTGATGATCACGTTTGCAGCATTCAAATCAGCATCTCAAAATATTATCACAAGCTTAGGGTTTGTTGCTGGTGACCGTTTACTGTCTTACTTACCACTCGCCCATATTACTGAGCGTGTTTATATTGAAGGTAGCAGTATTTATGCTGGTGAAGGTGTAGTTTCATTTGTTGAATCACTTGATACTTTCGTGAGTAATATTCAGTCTGTCGAACCAACATTATTTATTTCTGTACCACGTCTATGGACTCGCTTCCAAATGGGCGTATTACAAAAAATGCCTGCACATAAACTTAACTTCCTACTCAAAATTCCATTCGTAAATGGGTTAGTAAGAGCGAAGATTAAACGTGGTCTAGGTTTACACCATGCACGTATGCTTGGTTGTGGTTCAGCTGCCGTATCACCTGCATTATTAAAATGGTATGAACGCCTTGGCTTAAATATTACTGAAGCATGGGGTATGACAGAAAACCTTGCTTACGGTACATTGAATCACCCATTCAACCCGCAAAAAATCGGTACTATTGGTAAACCAGGTAAAGGTGTAATTCTTAAAATTTCTGAGATTGGTGAAATCTTAGTAAAAGGTGACGGCCTGATGACGGGCTATTACAAAGATGAAGCACAAACCAAAGAATCATTCGATGAAGAAGGTTACTTCAAAACAGGTGATAAAGGTGAAATTGATGCCAATGGTTATGTCAAAATTACCGGCCGTGTTAAAGATATCTTTAAGACTTCAAAAGGTAAATACGTTACGCCAGTACCAATTGAATGCAAATTTGGTGAGAACCCGAATATTGAACAAATTTGTATTACAGGTACAGCACTAACACAACCTGTTGCATTAGTTGTATTATCACCGGAAGCACGTGAACAAGGTCAAGAAGTCATGACAAGCAACCTTGAAGAAACACGTCAACACATCAATAAGTCATTAGAATCACATGCACGTATTGGTCATATCATCGTATTAAAAGATGAATGGACAGTCGATAATGGTTTATTAACACCAACACTTAAATTTAAGCGTCACGAACTAGAAAGTCGTTTTAAACCTTTCTACGAAGAGAACCATAAAGATAAGATTGTTTGGGAACAATAAGCTAAAACATAAGTTTAGATAAACAAAAAGGACGCAATTGCGTCCTTTTTTAATATTTAAAATATAAGAGTATTAGTTAGTTTTTGCTGCTAGATATTTAATTAATTCAGCTAGCTTAACGTTAAACTCTTCACCACGGGCCTTAATACCACCCATGTTAATTTGGTATTTGCCATTAACGATCAATGCAGGTACGCCACGAATATTATTTTTAGCCGTGTTTTTATCCATACGAGCTACTTTACCATTCACAGCAAAGCTATTAACAGCAGCATCGAATTTCTTACCATCGACACCAGCATCAGTAAATACAGTACGGATATCATCACGACCACTAAAACGACGTTTTTGGTCATGTATCGCAGTAAATATTGCCGATGACATTTTATGCTCAACATTTAGCAACTCAGCTGTCGCAAATGCTTTTTGCATTTCAATACCCATTTCACGACCAATAAAAGCAACGTGATTTTTTTCGACTTTAATATCAGTGTCTGCAAGACGTTTCGTCACGTCAGTCATGATTGGTTCGAATTTATTACAATGTGGGCAGAAATACGAAAAGTACTCAGCTACTTCAGGTTTTGATGTTGCTTGCTCAGAAATAACATCATAATGCACACCTTCTTTAAACTGTGCTGCGTTCGCAAATGGTAAAAATAACATTGCGGTGATCAATATAAATAATTTTTTCATTATTTTCCTTCCTGAAAATTTAAATTAAACATAATTAACTGTACAAAAAATTAGTAATTAGGAATGAGAGATAACGGCGACTTTTGCATATTACCAATCTGTTCATGCAAAGATACGACCTGCTGTTGCCAATATTGTTCATCCGCAAACCACGAAAAATGACGACTAAATGCAGGATCATCCCAACGCTTAGCAATCCAACCCATATAATTCATCATGCGCATCGCACGTAATGGTTCAATTAGCTGCAACTGTTTAGAGTCAAAAGAGCAAAATTCTTCATACCCCTCTAATATTACTTCCAGTTGTAATAATTGCTCATGACGTTCTCCATGCAACATCATCCATATATCTTGTATTGCAGGACCTTGGCGACAATCATCAAAGTCTAGTAACGTGACTTTATCACGCCATAAAATATTTCCCGCATGTAAATCGCCATGCAAACGAATCAATTGCTTATCATCTGGCTTATATTGCAACATGATTTCTTTTGCTAACGCATCATAAACATCAAAAAATGATGTTTCTAAATGCGCTGGGACAAAATTATTATGCTGTAATATTTGCTTTGGTGTTTGTACAAACTCCGCAATCGACAATGTTGGTCGATATAAAAATGATTGCTTGCTTGCAAGTTGATGCACACGTCCTAAATTACGCCCTACCGACTCTAATGCATCAAGATTATCCACTTCAATAGGACGCCCGCCAGCACTTGGAAAAATAGCAAAGCGATATCCTTGATAAGTAAATAAACTACACCCATCAAATTGTAATGGCGCAACAACATCAATTTCCGCTTGTTCTAACTCGAGTGAAAAATTATGTTCTTCTTGGATCTGTTCATCACTCCACCGTTCAGGGCGATAAAATTTAACCACAAAACGTTGGCGATCTTCGTCTTGGAATTGAAACACGCGATTCTCATAACTGTTCAATTCCAATAAACCTGAATCCACACGAATACCGATAGATTCTATCGCATCCAGCATAAAGTCAGGTGATAGAAGGCTGTAATCAACGGGCTGTTCTGTCATTCTTATTTCCTAAAATACTACTATCTATACTAATCTCTACATCCAAATAACCGTCATTAACCTACAGCCGATTTTAGATGAATATAATAATAACAAGCCCAGTATCACTGGGCTTGTTATTTACTTTAACTTACATTATTCATAAAGCTATTTATAAATAATATAAAAACGTTATAACTTACTGATAAAACGACTTTGCTGAGTAAAAACATAATGATCATTACCAATCTCAGTGATGACAAAGTTAATCTTAAGCACTGGCTGTTCTAGGTCATAAGGGTCAATAGCTAAGCTCACAGGTTGTACTAATAACTCACCGGGCAATACTTCAACTTCACGCGGTCCAAACCATTCATGCTCAGGAACATCAATAACATCTAGACTATATTTCTGTGTAAATGATGTTTTGTTAATAATTTTAAGAGTGTAAGTATTCTCGATATTACCATCCGAGTTTTCACGGTATAGCGCATTTCGGTCGCGAATAATATCCATTTGGACCGGTGAAATACGTATCACGCTCACTGCAAGTAAGACCATCATAAGCGTCATAACAACACCATAGCCCACTAATTTAAATCTGCTTTTTGCATGCGGTTTATTACTTAATTCATTTTCAGAAGTATAGCGTATCAAGCCTTTTGGATAATTCATTCGTTCCATAGTCTGATCGCAAGCATCAATACAAGCACCACAGTTAATACACTCATACTGTAAGCCGTCACGGATATCAATACCGGCTGGACACACCTGAACACATAAATTACAGTCGATACAATCACCTAAACCTTTAGCTTTATGATCAACTTTACGTGAACGAGCGCCTCTAGATTCACCTCGGTTAAAATCATAGCCGACAATTAAGGTATCAGAATCAAACATAGCGGACTGAAAGCGAGAGTATGGGCACATATGAGTACACATAATACTGCGCATCCAACCTGCATTACCATAAGTACAAAATGCAAAAAATAGAACCCAGAAATACACATTACCGCTAGCTTGAAGGGTAAAAAAGTCACAGTAAAGGTCGTAAATAGGCACAAAGTAAGCCATGAATGCTAAACCAGTAAGCAGGGAAAAACTCAACCAAGCAGTGTGCTTAAGTACTTTCTTTTTAACTTTATCGGCTGTTGTTGGTCCTTGATTTAATTTTAATCGCTTATTCGCTGAACCTTCTATTTTCTCTTCAAACCAAATGAAAATAAATGTCCAAATTGTTTGCGGACACATAAAGCCACACCAAACTCGACCTAAGTAAGCCGTGACAAAAAATAATGCGAATGCACCAACAATTAGCAATAAAGCCAGTAACATTAAGTCTTGGGGAAAAATAGTTAAGCCGAAGATATGAATACGTTGCTCAAGGATATTCAATAAGATCGCTTGATGACCATCCCATTGAAACAAAGGTAATGCAAAAAACAGCACCATAAAAAACCAACCCATGTATTTTCTCAAACGCTGAAATACCCCCGTCATATTCCTAACATAGATATGATTATCAGGACCGACATTGGTGTATTTAGGCTTAACTTTAGGGGTTACATCTTTTATATTTATGCGTTCTTCAGACATTACATGCTCCTTATTTTTATATCTTCGATTATATCAAAGAAGCTTAATAAGTCTTTATAATGCTATAACTTATCAAATGCTTATTAATTTAATCAGACACTTACCACAACATTTAAACTCATCAACAAATTTGAAGACAAGCCAATACAAGGCTAATTTACTTCTCTCTAAATGGATGATTATATTTTATAAACTAGCGGGGGTATTGAAACATAAATAACGTGTAATGACATAGTACAGATCAATACTAAACGTCCCTATAACAGATGGTTTAGTTATAAAAACAAGCTATAACAGTTGAACTCCGTTATATATATTAATGAATACACCTAGCCAACGTAATTAAAGCCCGTTTAGTCTTATCGGTCCACGCATAGGAGCAATTAATACGCATGCAATTTTGATACTTATTATCACTGGCAAACAGAGTGCCAGGCGCAATACTAATATTGTGCTCATCCAATAATACTTGTAATAAATTAGCCGTATTAATATGTGCAGGAAGCTCCAACCATAAAAAATAACCGCCCTCAGGGCGCGTAATCTTAGTTTCACTTGGAAAGTATAGTTCAATAGCGTTTTGCATTTGCTGTTGCCGCCCAGCTAGTAATCGCCTTAATTTACGTAAGTGAACATCATAATTACCGTGTAATACGAACTGAGCCAGTGCGAGTTGATTTGGCACCGCAGCTGATAATGTCGTCATCAATTGTAATTGCTCTACCTGCTTAGCATAGCGCCCCGCAACAACCCAACCCACTCTAAAACCTGGCGCTAAACATTTTGAAAACGAAGAACAATGCAAAACAAGTCCTTGTTCATCATACGCTTTAATCGGTTTAGGCTTTTGTTCAGAGAAATATAATTCGCTATAAACATCATCTTCAAGTAAGGGGATCTTTTTTTCCACTAGAATATCCCTGATCGCAAGTTTATTCTCTTCCGACATCAAGGCCCCTAGCGGATTTTGGAACTTACTCATCAACCAGCAGGCTTTAATATCATGGCGTTCAACGACCGCCATTAATGCATCAACAGACATACCTAATTGTGGATCAGTTGCCACTTCAACGGCCTTAAGTTGTAATCGCTCCACTGTTTGTAATACGCCATAAAATGCGGGAGATTCAATTGCAACAGTATCACCAGGCTTAGTCACCGCCATCAAGCTTAAACCTAATGATTCCATGGCTCCAGACGTGATAACAATGTCATCAATAGACACATCAATACCATCGCGAATGTAACGTTTAGCAATAGCTCGACGTAATGCAATACTTCCAGGAGGAAGCTCTGTCACCGCACTTTGTACTGGCATCGTTTTAATTGTTTTTGCGAGAGCTAGGCCTAGCTGCCTCAATGGAAATAAAGATGGGTCTGGAAAAGCTGAACCGAAAGGCACAATATCTGGTCGTTTACAGGATTTTAGTACATCAAAAACATGCTCATTAATTTTAATTGCACGATTAATCATTTGTGGCGTGGTTTGTTTTGGTATCGCAAGACGGTTTAAATGCGCTGAGACAAAATAGCCAGATCGAATTTTGGCGTAGACCCAGCCCTCTGATTCTAATAACTCATATGCTTTGAGTACAGTCATAGGGCTAATATGTTGGATCTGACTCATCTTACGAATCGACGGTATACGATCACCCGGCAACCATATACGTTGTTCGATTTGCAACTGAATTTCAGCAGCTACCTCATGATAGCGACTTTTGTGTAAAGACATGAATACATCTACCTGAATCTATCATTCGAAAACTAACGAACAAGCCATCGTACATAAAACCTGATTAAGAACGATTGATTATATACGATTTTTTCAGATGAGTGCTATCTTCTAAATCCAGACTGATAACCTTAGCAGTGCCTATAATTACGATTTGCCTTTTCTCATATAGCGATGGAATTTTTCAACCCAAGCCAGCAGCTTTTCAGGGCTATTATTGCGTTTCCAATTACCTGCAACATATTTATTCGCTTCACTCATCGTTGGATATGGATGAATAGTACCTAACACTTTATTTAACCCTAGTTTGTATTTCATCGCTAACGTATATTCAGCTAACAATTCACCTGCATGACTAGCAACAATCGTCACGCCAAGAATTTTATCACTGTTTTCAGCAGTAATGACTTTAACAAAACCTTTCGTTTCACCATCTGTAATAGCACGATCGAGATCATCAATCTCGTATTTTGTCACTTGATAAACTAATCCAGCTTGCTTTGCTTCACTTTCATTAATACCAACACGAGCCAACTCAGGATAAGTATAAGTAACCGCAGGAATAACACGGTAGTCTGTCGCAAATTTTTTCAGCGAACCAAACAAAGCATTAACCGCAGCAAACCAAGCCTGATGTGCCGCCACATGCGTTAACTGATAGGGCCCTGAAACATCACCAACGGCATAAATATTGGGTATCGACGTTTGCTGAAACTCATTAATTTCAATTAATCCTCTGTCAGTAATCCCTAACCCCAACTCTTCAACACCAAAGCCATGAATATTAGCTTGTCGCCCTAATGCTAAAAACACTTGATCAAACACAACCGAATCACCATTCGATAACACCGCGCTATATTGGCCATTTTCACTAATAAAATGTTCCACTTTGCTACCTAATAAAACCGTCACACCATCGGCTAATAACTCTGCTTGTACTACTGCAACGGCATCATCATCTTCACGTCCGAGTAATTTATCAGCCATCTCAACTTGTGTGACTGTTGAGCCTAAACGAGCAAAGCTTTGTGCAAGCTCACAACCTATCGGGCCACCACCTAATATAAGTAAACGTTCAGGTTGTTCCGTTAATTGCCAAAGAGTTTCAGATGTTAAATAAGGAACTAGATCTAACCCTGGCATTGCAGGAACAACAGGTCGTGCCCCCGTTGCAATGACAATGTTTTTTGTCGTCAATGTTTGATCACCAATTTTCACACGCCAAGGATCAATAATTTTAGCTTCAGCAGTGAGGCACTCTACGCCCATAGCAGAATAACGAGCTATAGAATCATGTGGTTCGATGGTTTTTATTACATTTTGAATACGCCCCATGACTTTTGCAAAATCGATACTTTTGATTTCTGCATCAATGCCAAATTCATCAGCTCGTCCAATTTCAGCAATAGTATGAGCACTGCGAATCAATGCTTTTGACGGGACGCAGCCTGTATTTAAACAATCCCCGCCCATCCTATGTTTTTCAACTAACGTAACTTTTGATTTTACCGCTGCAGCAATATAAGCACTCACTAAACCGCCAGCACCAGCACCAATAACGATCATATTACGATCAAAACTTTTAGGCTTGTCCCAGCCTTCATAACGTTTTCGTTCACTAAACATGGCGAGTCCTTTTTTTGCTATCCAAGGAAAAATACCTAATAGGACAAGTGCGCTTAATAATGATGGTGACGCAATACCAGATAAGCTATTTATTTCACTTAATTGAGTCCCAGCCCACACATAAACGGCTGTGCCAGCTAACATACCAATTTGACTCACCAAATAAAAATTACGGGTACTAATTTTAGTTAACCCCATCAAAATATTAATCAAAAAGAATGGGAAAACGGGTATTAGACGTAATGAAAAAAGATAAAAATTGCCTTCTTTTTCAATGCCTTTATTAATCGCATCTAATCGAGCACCAAATTTATTTTGTACATAATCACGTAATAAATAACGGCTAACAAGAAAAGCTAAAGTAGCGCCAATCGAACTAGCAAAAGAGATGAGTAGTAAACCATAGCCAAAGCCAAATAAGCCACCACCAAGGAGGGTCAGTAACACTGCACCAGGTAATGAGAACCCAGTGATCGTCACATAACTAATGAAAAAAACCAGCATCGCAAACACTTTATTCTGATTAATATAATCGCCAGAGATTTGTTGTAACTCTTTAATTTGCTGCAATGATACATATTGGTTTAGGTCAAAGGCATACCACAGTGAAAATACTGCAATAATGACGAAAATAATAATTTTTTTGCTCTGTGACGCTGAAGTATTTTCATCAGTAGCCATTGTGGTATCTATCCTTGTCCAACTAAATTCTAAAATATTACCGTAAGCTTAACCATCAATAATCACGAAAGTCTCACAACTCTCTATTATTTTTATATTCAGTGATTAGTTTAGTATTAACTTAACGTGGGCGTAACTTAGATTCTAACAGTAACCTGTTATTTATGAATAATAGGAGAGATAATATAGATAGGGAAACGTATTAATCAGTTCAGGTTCTATAAAAACAAAAAAGCGATGTGGAAATTAATCCATATCGCTTTCAATATAAAAATAAAACTATCAGCTAGATAATGAATTGAGGCCCAAGACCAAAGCTCCACATAACAACTGTGATCCCCATTGATGCAACAAACAACACGAGCCCAACAGTTAATAATGACGATGCGTAGATAAAGCCTCTTTCTTCGGCAATATGCATAATAACGGGAACGCCCGTATATAAGGCTCTAACCGAAAAAGCGACGCCCACTAATAATGCGAGCATAATAACCCAAGCGACAGGTATTAATGCTGCAATACCTGTAATGAAAATCGGTGCGGCAGTATAAGTCGTCAGTTCCAAAGCCTGAGTAAAAGTAGCTGATGCACCAAAGTTACCAGCCATCCACTGCACAAATACCGAAAAGATTGCAACAATAGCAATACTGACAATGACCATACCAACAGCCATTATTCCTGCACTGGAAGAAGATAAATATGTAGTATCGCCAACACCAAGCTTCCAGCCTGTTACTGATGCGGTATACCATGCAGAGATTGCCGGTATTAGCGCAAAAAAGAACAAACTCACAACTACAGATAATAAAGACTCATGGTGTGTATCAATATCAATCCATTCGTCCTTGGGCTGTACGTATAAACCCCATAAGTGTTTTACTAACATAAGCTGATCCCTTAATGTGAAAGTTTCATCAAATTAAGTATTAGCGATTATATTGAGATTGCCATGTGAATTAAGAACTATTACATATAATAGTGATCAGGAATACGTATTTGATCGTTAAGCTATTGAAAAGTGGTCTGGATATTTATGCCAAATTTTAGGCATAAAAAAAGCCTGAATCGTAAGATTCAGGCTTTTTTTATTTGTTGGCGGAGCGGACGGGACTCGAACCCGCGACCCCCGGCGTGACAGGCCGGTATTCTAACCAACTGAACTACCGCTCCGCACAATCTGTGCTGATATTATCAGTCTAAATTATAGTCTTTCGACATTGTTTGGCGCTTGGCGATGCCCTACTCTCACATGGGGAAGCCCCACACTACCATCGGCGTTATTACGTTTCACTACTGAGTTCGGAATGGGATCAGGTGGTACCGTAACACTATGGTCACCAAGCAAATTCTATTTGCTTTCAAGTTGTATCTCTAAAATCTGAAAAGCTATAAATAAAGAAGTCTTTAAAACATAAAGTGTTCAATCTATTCTTAAGTCGATATTTCAATTAATCATACTTTAATTTGTATGGTTAAGCCTCACGGGTAATTAGTACAAGTTAGCTCAATGCCTCACAGCACTTACACACCTTGCCTATCAACGTTGTAGTCTCCAACGGCCCTTCAGGGGACTTAAAGTCCCAGTGAGAACTCATCTCGAGGCCTGCTTCCCGCTTAGATGCTTTCAGCGGTTATCAGTTCCGAACTTAGCTACCGGGCAATGCTATTGGCATAACAACCCGAACACCAGTGGTTCGTCCACTCCGGTCCTCTCGTACTAGGAGCAGCTCCTCTCAATTCTCAAACGCCCACGGCAGATAGGGACCGAACTGTCTCACGACGTTCTAAACCCAGCTCGCGTACCACTTTAAATGGCGAACAGCCATACCCTTGGGACCAACTTCAGCCCCAGGATGTGATGAGCCGACATCGAGGTGCCAAACACCGCCGTCGATATGAACTCTTGGGCGGTATCAGCCTGTTATCCCCGGAGTACCTTTTATCCGTTGAGCGATGGCCCTTCCATTCAGAACCACCGGATCACTAAGACCTACTTTCGTACCTGCTCGACGTGTCTGTCTCGCAGTTAAGCTGGCTTATGCCTTTGCACTAACCACATGATGTCCAACCATGTTTAGCCAACCTTCGTGCTCCTCCGTTACTCTTTGGGAGGAGACCGCCCCAGTCAAACTACCCACCAGACACTGTCCGCAATCCCGATAAGGGACCTACGTTAGAACATCAAACGTACAAGGGTGGTATTTCAAGATAGACTCCACATCATCTAGCGACAATGTTTCACAGTCTCCCACCTATCCTACACATGTAGGTTCAATGTTCAGTGCCAAGCTATAGTAAAGGTTCACGGGGTCTTTCCGTCTAGCCGCGGGTACACTGCATCTTAACAGCGATTTCAATTTCACTGAGTCTCGGGTGGAGACAGCGTGGCCATCATTACGCCATTCGTGCAGGTCGGAACTTACCCGACAAGGAATTTCGCTACCTTAGGACCGTTATAGTTACGGCCGCCGTTTACCGGGGCTTCGATCATGAGCTTCGACCTAAGTCTAACCCAATCAATTAACCTTCCGGCACCGGGCAGGCGTCACACCGTATACGTCATCTTTCGATTTTGCACAGTGCTGTGTTTTTAATAAACAGTTGCAGCCACCATTTCTCTGCGACCAACAATAGCTTACGGAGCAAGTCCTTCACCATCATTGGCGTACCTTCTCCCGAAGTTACGGTACCATTTTGCCTAGTTCCTTCACCCGAGTTCTCTCAAGCGCCTTAGTATTCTCTACCTAACCACCTGTGTCGGTTTGGGGTACGATTCTCTTATATCTGAAGCTTAGAGGTTTTTCCTGGAAGCCGGGTATCAACTACTTCATCTCCGTAGAGACTCGTCATCAGTTCTCAGCCTTAATGTATTCCCGGATTTGCCTAAGAATACAGCCTACAACCTTAAACATGGACAACCATCGCCATGCTAGCCTAACCTTCTCCGTCACCCCATCGCAATATAAGTGAGTACTGGAATATTAACCAGTTTCCCATCGACTACGCCTTTCGGCCTCGCCTTAGGGGTCGACTCACCCTGCCCCGATTAACGTTGGACAGGAACCCTTGGTCTTTCGGCGTGGAGGTTTTTCACCCCCATTATCGTTACTCATGTCAACATTCGCACTTCTGATACCTCCAGCAAGCTTCTCAACTCACCTTCAACGGCTTACAGAACGCTCCTCTACCATGCAAGAACAAGTCTTGCATCCGTAGCTTCGGTGGTATGTTTAGCCCCGTTAAATCTTCCGCGCAGACCGACTCGACCAGTGAGCTATTACGCTTTCTTTAAAAGATGGCTGCTTCTAAGCCAACTTCCTGGCTGTCTGAGCCTTTCCACATCGTTTCCCACTTAACATACACTTTGGGACCTTAGCTGACGGTCTGGGTTGTTTCCCTTTCCACGACGGACGTTAGCACCCGCCGTGTGTCTCCCGCGATTGAACTTATTGGTATTCGGAGTTTGCAAAGGGTTGGTAAGTCGGGATGACCCCCTAGCCTTAACAGTGCTCTACCCCCAATAGTTAGACGCGAGGCGCTACCTAAATAGCTTTCGAGGAGAACCAGCTATCTCCCGGTTTGATTGGCCTTTCACCCCCAGCCACAAGTCATCCGCTAATTTTTCAACATTAGTCGGTTCGGTCCTCCAGTTGATGTTACTCAACCTTCAACCTGCCCATGGCTAGATCACCGGGTTTCGGGTCTAATCCCAGCAACTATTCGCGCAGTTAACACTCGGTTTCCCTACGGCTCCGCTATTCGCTTAACCTTGCTACTGAAATTAAGTCGTTGACCCATTATACAAAAGGTACGCAGTCACAGAACAAGTCTGCTCCCACTGCTTGTACGTATACGGTTTCAGGTTCTATTTCACTCCCCTCACAGGGGTTCTTTTCGCCTTTCCCTCACGGTACTGGTTCACTATCGGTCAGTCAGTAGTATTTAGCCTTGGAAGATGGTCCTCCCATATTCAAACAGCATATCACGTGTGCCGTCCTACTCGATTTCACAGTAAGGTCGTTTTCATGTACGGGACTATCACCCTGTATCGTGAAACTTTCCAGAATCTTCCACTAACTTCCAAACTGCTTAAGGGCTAGACCCCGTTCGCTCGCCGCTACTAAGGGTATCTCTATTGATTTCTTTTCCTCGGGGTACTTAGATGTTTCAGTTCTCCCGGTTCGCTTCGTAACGCTATGTATTCACGTTACGATACTCTACAAAGTAGAGTGGGTTCCCCCATTCGGAAATCTGTGGATTAACGCTTTTTATCAACTCCCCACAGCTTAACGCAGATTAACACGTCCTTCATCGCCTCTGACTGCCTAGGCATCCACCGTATACGCTTAGTCACTTAACCATACAATCTAAAGTCGACCGTACAATTGAAATAACTAGGTATTATCTAGTTTTTTTCGCCTCAAGAATACTCAAGAACACTATATTGTTATTGCCTAAGCAATAACGTGTTTTAAGAACTTCTTTATTTATTCAGCTTTCCAAATTTTTAAAGAGCAATTTGCTAAAAAGCAAAGATAAGCGTTGCTTATCTTTACTTTCTAACGTCTTTAACGTTTTCTATTCAAGCAATTTGTGTGGGCACTTACAAAAATTAACAACTTTACGTAAGGAGGTGATCCAGCCCCAGGTTCCCCTAGGGCTACCTTGTTACGACTTCACCCCAGTCATGAACCACACCGTGGTCATCGCCCTCCCGAAGGTTAAGCTAATGACTTCTGGTGCAGCCCACTCCCATGGTGTGACGGGCGGTGTGTACAAGGCCCGGGAACGTATTCACCGTGACATTCTGATTCACGATTACTAGCGATTCCGACTTCATGGGGTCGAGTTGCAGACCCCAATCCGGACTACGACGCACTTTATGGGATTCGCTTACCATCGCTGGTTTGCAGCCCTTTGTATGCGCCATTGTAGCACGTGTGTAGCCCTACTCGTAAGGGCCATGATGACTTGACGTCGTCCCCACCTTCCTCCGGTTTATCACCGGCAGTCTCCTTAGAGTTCCCACCATTACGTGCTGGCAAATAAGGATAAGGGTTGCGCTCGTTGCGGGACTTAACCCAACATTTCACAACACGAGCTGACGACAGCCATGCAGCACCTGTCTCATAGTTCCCGAAGGCACCAATTCATCTCTGAAAAGTTCTATGGATGTCAAGAGTAGGTAAGGTTCTTCGCGTTGCATCGAATTAAACCACATGCTCCACCGCTTGTGCGGGCCCCCGTCAATTCATTTGAGTTTTAACCTTGCGGCCGTACTCCCCAGGCGGTCTACTTAATGCGTTAGCTTAAGAGCCCAGTTCTCAAGGAACCAAACTCCGAGTAGACATCGTTTACGGCGTGGACTACCGGGGTATCTAATCCCGTTTGCTACCCACGCTTTCGCATCTGAGCGTCAGTTACTTGCCAGGTGGCCGCCTTCGCCACTGGTATTCCTTCAGATCTCTACGCATTTCACCGCTACACCTGAAATTCTACCACCCTCTCAAGAACTCTAGTTTGCCAGTTCGAAATGCAGTTCCCAGGTTGAGCCCGGGGCTTTCACATCTCGCTTAACAAACCGCCTGCATGCGCTTTACGCCCAGTAATTCCGATTAACGCTTGCACCCTCCGTATTACCGCGGCTGCTGGCACGGAGTTAGCCGGTGCTTCTTCTGCGAGTAACGTCACAGTAAGCAGTTATTAACTACTTACCTTTCCTCCTCGCTGAAAGTACTTTACAACCCGAAGGCCTTCTTCATACACGCGGTATGGCTGCATCAGAGTTTCCTCCATTGTGCAATATTCCCCACTGCTGCCTCCCGTAGGAGTCTGGACCGTGTCTCAGTTCCAGTGTGGCTGATCATCCTCTCAGACCAGCTAGGGATCGTCGCCTTGGTGAGCTCTTACCTCACCAACAAGCTAATCCCACTTGGGCTCATCTAGTCGCGAGAGCTTTCAAGAAGAGGCCCCCTTTCACCCGTAGGTCGTATGCGGTATTAGCAGTCGTTTCCAACTGTTGTCCCCCTCGACTAGGCAGATTCCCAAGCATTACTCACCCGTCCGCCGCTCGACGCCAGAATAGCAAGCTATTCTTCGTTTCCGCTCGACTTGCATGTGTTAAGCCTACCGCCAGCGTTCAATCTGAGCCATGATCAAACTCTTCAATTAAAGTTTTTTTGACTGATTACCTAAGTAATCAAGTCGGCTCAATGAATTCTGTACTTCAACAACAAACCGAGGTTTGTTGTTTATAAAACCAAATCTTTCGATTTAATTTAATGTTCATAATTACATTGATATAATTTTTGGTCATTATATCTCTGTAAGTACTCACACAGATTGCTTGAATAAATTGTTAAAGAGCGTTGACCTTGACGTCTTACGTCGTAGTCAGGCTGCGTATTCTACGCAAACCAATTTTGAAGTCAAGCACATATTTATGCTTTATTCCGGAAGCTTAAAAAGTAACCTAAGTCGCTTTTAAACACCTTAACTTAGCGGCTGTTGCCGTGTCAGTGAGGTCGCATTATAGAGATTTCGATCACATTGGCAATGCTTTTTATGCACAGATCTTGATTTAATATCTAACGTCGAAAAAACCAACAGTAAAACCTATTTTAACGATCACGATTCGTACGAACGGTGATTATTACAGCGATTATCATTATTTATAATATGTAGCCGTCTCATGTCTTTTTAATAAAAACGACAGCTCAGCCCCGTTAATTTAGTAGCAATGGACTAATTACGCCAATAATAATCAAAATAAATGCACATTAGCCAACCAAAATTAGATCAACAACAAAAACTAGCGAGGTGACGCAGTAAATATTATTGTTGGCTAAGCATTACCAAGCACTGTTTTTTTATTTAACGCGGCCACCGATGACTAAAATAGTGTTAGTTTAATTTGTACAGGGCCAAAGTAATCATTCTTACCCGTTATTTTTAATCATCGAGCATACCAATAACATCATTAACGCTGGCAGATCTCTTTATGTATAGAACAGCAACTATAAGCAAAACCTCAAATACACAAAAACCAGCCGACGGCTGGTTTTTTATTTTCTGATGTACAGCTACTGCTGCTTAATCGTATTACGTTACTTGTGCCTGTCATTTTACAAGCTGGAACGTCCTTTTTCCTTAAATTTTAGACACAAAAAAGCCGATACCATCACTGATATCGGCTCTCTCTAATTTGGCGCTTGGCGATGCCCTACTCTCACATGGGGAAGCCCCACACTACCATCGGCGTTATTACGTTTCACTACTGAGTTCGGAATGGGATCAGGTGGTACCGTAACACTATGGTCACCAAGCAAATCTAGTTTGCTTTCAAGTTGTATCTCTAAAATCTGAAAAGCTATAAATAAAGAAGTCTTTAAAACATAAAGTGTTCAATCTATTCTTAAGTCGATTATTTCAATTAATCATACTTTAATTTGTATGGTTAAGCCTCACGGGTAATTAGTACAAGTTAGCTCAATGCCTCACAGCACTTACACACCTTGCCTATCAACGTTGTAGTCTCCAACGGCCCTTCAGGGGACTTAAAGTCCCAGTGAGAACTCATCTCGAGGCCTGCTTCCCGCTTAGATGCTTTCAGCGGTTATCAGTTCCGAACTTAGCTACCGGGCAATGCTATTGGCATAACAACCCGAACACCAGTGGTTCGTCCACTCCGGTCCTCTCGTACTAGGAGCAGCTCCTCTCAATTCTCAAACGCCCACGGCAGATAGGGACCGAACTGTCTCACGACGTTCTAAACCCAGCTCGCGTACCACTTTAAATGGCGAACAGCCATACCCTTGGGACCAACTTCAGCCCCAGGATGTGATGAGCCGACATCGAGGTGCCAAACACCGCCGTCGATATGAACTCTTGGGCGGTATCAGCCTGTTATCCCCGGAGTACCTTTTATCCGTTGAGCGATGGCCCTTCCATTCAGAACCACCGGATCACTAAGACCTACTTTCGTACCTGCTCGACGTGTCTGTCTCGCAGTTAAGCTGGCTTATGCCTTTGCACTAACCACATGATGTCCAACCATGTTTAGCCAACCTTCGTGCTCCTCCGTTACTCTTTGGGAGGAGACCGCCCCAGTCAAACTACCCACCAGACACTGTCCGCAACCCCGATAAGGGGCCTACGTTAGAACATCAAACGTACAAGGGTGGTATTTCAAGATAGACTCCACATCATCTAGCGACAATGTTTCACAGTCTCCCACCTATCCTACACATGTAGGTTCAATGTTCAGTGCCAAGCTATAGTAAAGGTTCACGGGGTCTTTCCGTCTAGCCGCGGGTACACTGCATCTTAACAGCGATTTCAATTTCACTGAGTCTCGGGTGGAGACAGCGTGGCCATCATTACGCCATTCGTGCAGGTCGGAACTTACCCGACAAGGAATTTCGCTACCTTAGGACCGTTATAGTTACGGCCGCCGTTTACCGGGGCTTCGATCATGAGCTTCGACCTAAGTCTAACCCAATCAATTAACCTTCCGGCACCGGGCAGGCGTCACACCGTATACGTCATCTTTCGATTTTGCACAGTGCTGTGTTTTTAATAAACAGTTGCAGCCACCATTTCTCTGCGACCAACAATAGCTTACGGAGCAAGTCCTTCACCATCATTGGCGTACCTTCTCCCGAAGTTACGGTACCATTTTGCCTAGTTCCTTCACCCGAGTTCTCTCAAGCGCCTTAGTATTCTCTACCTAACCACCTGTGTCGGTTTGGGGTACGATTCTCTTATATCTGAAGCTTAGAGGTTTTTCCTGGAAGCCGGGTATCAACTACTTCATCTCCGTAGAGACTCGTCATCAGTTCTCAGCCTTAATGTATTCCCGGATTTGCCTAAGAATACAGCCTACAACCTTAAACATGGACAACCATCGCCATGCTAGCCTAACCTTCTCCGTCACCCCATCGCAATATAAGTGAGTACTGGAATATTAACCAGTTTCCCATCGACTACGCCTTTCGGCCTCGCCTTAGGGGTCGACTCACCCTGCCCCGATTAACGTTGGACAGGAACCCTTGGTCTTTCGGCGTGGAGGTTTTTCACCCCCATTATCGTTACTCATGTCAACATTCGCACTTCTGATACCTCCAGCAAGCTTCTCAACTCACCTTCAACGGCTTACAGAACGCTCCTCTACCATGCAAGAACAAGTCTTGCATCCGTAGCTTCGGTGGTATGTTTAGCCCCGTTAAATCTTCCGCGCAGACCGACTCGACCAGTGAGCTATTACGCTTTCTTTAAAAGATGGCTGCTTCTAAGCCAACTTCCTGGCTGTCTGAGCCTTTCCACATCGTTTCCCACTTAACATACACTTTGGGACCTTAGCTGACGGTCTGGGTTGTTTCCCTTTCCACGACGGACGTTAGCACCCGCCGTGTGTCTCCCGCGATTGAACTTATTGGTATTCGGAGTTTGCAAAGGGTTGGTAAGTCGGGATGACCCCCTAGCCTTAACAGTGCTCTACCCCCAATAGTTAGACGCGAGGCGCTACCTAAATAGCTTTCGAGGAGAACCAGCTATCTCCCGGTTTGATTGGCCTTTCACCCCCAGCCACAAGTCATCCGCTAATTTTTCAACATTAGTCGGTTCGGTCCTCCAGTTGATGTTACTCAACCTTCAACCTGCCCATGGCTAGATCACCGGGTTTCGGGTCTAATCCCAGCAACTATTCGCGCAGTTAACACTCGGTTTCCCTACGGCTCCGCTATTCGCTTAACCTTGCTACTGAAATTAAGTCGTTGACCCATTATACAAAAGGTACGCAGTCACAGAACAAGTCTGCTCCCACTGCTTGTACGTATACGGTTTCAGGTTCTATTTCACTCCCCTCACAGGGGTTCTTTTCGCCTTTCCCTCACGGTACTGGTTCACTATCGGTCAGTCAGTAGTATTTAGCCTTGGAAGATGGTCCTCCCATATTCAAACAGCATATCACGTGTGCCGTCCTACTCGATTTCACAGTAAGGTCGTTTTCATGTACGGGACTATCACCCTGTATCGTGAAACTTTCCAGAATCTTCCATTAACTTCCAAACTGCTTAAGGGCTAGACCCCGTTCGCTCGCCGCTACTAAGGGTATCTCTATTGATTTCTTTTCCTCGGGGTACTTAGATGTTTCAGTTCTCCCGGTTCGCTTCGTAACGCTATGTATTCACGTTACGATACTCTACAAAGTAGAGTGGGTTCCCCCATTCGGAAATCTGTGGATTAACGCTTTTTATCAACTCCCCACAGCTTAACGCAGATTAACACGTCCTTCATCGCCTCTGACTGCCTAGGCATCCACCGTATACGCTTAGTCACTTAACCATACAATCTAAAGTCGACCGTACAATTGAAATAACTAGGTATTATCTAGTTTTTTTCGCCTCAAGAATACTCAAGAACACTATATTGTTATTACCTAAGTAATAACGTGTTTTAAGAACTTCTTTATTTATTCAGCTTTCCAAATTTTTAAAGAGCAATTTGCTAAAAAGCAAAGATAAGCGTTGCTTATCTTTACTCTCTAACGTCTTTAACATTTTCTATTCAAGCAATTTGTGTGGGCACTTACAAAAATTAACAACTTTACGTAAGGAGGTGATCCAGCCCCAGGTTCCCCTAGGGCTACCTTGTTACGACTTCACCCCAGTCATGAACCACACCGTGGTCATCGCCCTCCCGAAGGTTAAGCTAATGACTTCTGGTGCAGCCCACTCCCATGGTGTGACGGGCGGTGTGTACAAGGCCCGGGAACGTATTCACCGTGACATTCTGATTCACGATTACTAGCGATTCCGACTTCATGGGGTCGAGTTGCAGACCCCAATCCGGACTACGACGCACTTTATGGGATTCGCTTACCATCGCTGGTTTGCAGCCCTTTGTATGCGCCATTGTAGCACGTGTGTAGCCCTACTCGTAAGGGCCATGATGACTTGACGTCGTCCCCACCTTCCTCCGGTTTATCACCGGCAGTCTCCTTAGAGTTCCCACCATTACGTGCTGGCAAATAAGGATAAGGGTTGCGCTCGTTGCGGGACTTAACCCAACATTTCACAACACGAGCTGACGACAGCCATGCAGCACCTGTCTCATAGTTCCCGAAGGCACCAATTCATCTCTGAAAAGTTCTATGGATGTCAAGAGTAGGTAAGGTTCTTCGCGTTGCATCGAATTAAACCACATGCTCCACCGCTTGTGCGGGCCCCCGTCAATTCATTTGAGTTTTAACCTTGCGGCCGTACTCCCCAGGCGGTCTACTTAATGCGTTAGCTTAAGAGCCCAGTTCTCAAGGAACCAAACTCCGAGTAGACATCGTTTACGGCGTGGACTACCGGGGTATCTAATCCCGTTTGCTACCCACGCTTTCGCATCTGAGCGTCAGTTACTTGCCAGGTGGCCGCCTTCGCCACTGGTATTCCTTCAGATCTCTACGCATTTCACCGCTACACCTGAAATTCTACCACCCTCTCAAGAACTCTAGTTTGCCAGTTCGAAATGCAGTTCCCAGGTTGAGCCCGGGGCTTTCACATCTCGCTTAACAAACCGCCTGCATGCGCTTTACGCCCAGTAATTCCGATTAACGCTTGCACCCTCCGTATTACCGCGGCTGCTGGCACGGAGTTAGCCGGTGCTTCTTCTGCGAGTAACGTCACAGTAAGCAGTTATTAACTACTTACCTTTCCTCCTCGCTGAAAGTACTTTACAACCCGAAGGCCTTCTTCATACACGCGGTATGGCTGCATCAGAGTTTCCTCCATTGTGCAATATTCCCCACTGCTGCCTCCCGTAGGAGTCTGGACCGTGTCTCAGTTCCAGTGTGGCTGATCATCCTCTCAGACCAGCTAGGGATCGTCGCCTTGGTGAGCTCTTACCTCACCAACAAGCTAATCCCACTTGGGCTCATCTAGTCGCGAGAGCTTTCAAGAAGAGGCCCCCTTTCACCCGTAGGTCGTATGCGGTATTAGCAGTCGTTTCCAACTGTTGTCCCCCTCGACTAGGCAGATTCCCAAGCATTACTCACCCGTCCGCCGCTCGACGCCAGAATAGCAAGCTATTCTTCGTTTCCGCTCGACTTGCATGTGTTAAGCCTACCGCCAGCGTTCAATCTGAGCCATGATCAAACTCTTCAATTAAAGTTTTTTTGACTGATTACCTAAGTAATCAAGTCGGCTCAATGAATTCTGTACTTCAACAACAAACCGAGGTTTGTTGTTTATAAAACCAAATCTTTCGATTTAATTTAATGTTCATAATTACATTGATATAATTTTTGGTCATTATATCTCTGTAAGTACTCACACAGATTGCTTGAATAAATTGTTAAAGAGCGTTGACCTTGACGTCTTGCGTCGTAGTCAGGCTGCGTATTCTACGCAAACCAATTTTGAAGTCAAGCACATATTTATGCTTTATTCCGGAAGCTTAAAAAGTAACCTAAGTCGTTTTTAAACACCTTAACTTAGCGGCTGTTGCCGTGTCAGTGAGGTCGCATTATAGAGATTTCGATCACATTGGCAATGCTTTTTATGCACAGATCTTGATTTAATATCTAACGCCGAAAAAACCAACAATAAAGCCGATTTTAACGATCACGATTCGTACGAACGGTGATTATTACAGCGCTTCTCATTATTTATAATACACAGCTCTCTCATGTCTTTTTAATAAAAACGACACCTCAGCCCCCGTTAATTTAGTAGCAATGAGTAAATTACGCCAATAATAATCAAAATAAATGCACATTAGCCAACCAAAATTAGATCAACAGCAAAAATTAGCGAAGTGACACTGTAAATATTATTGTTACTTAAGCATTACCAATGCACTATTTTTATTTAACGAGGCCATCGATGACTAAAAATAGTGCTCGTTTAATTTATACAGGGCCAAAGTAATCATTCCTACCCGTTATTCTTAATCATCGAGCATGCCAATAACATCATTAATGCTGGCAGATCCCTTTATGCATAGAACAGCAACTATAAGCAAATCCTCAAATACACAAAAACCAGCCGACGGCTGGTTTTTACTATCTTATGTACAGCTAGTGCAGCTTAATTTTATTACTTGTGTCTCTAATTTAATAAGCGGAACGCACCGATCCCTAAATTTCAGACACAAAAAAGCCGATACCATCACTGATATCGGCTCTCTCTAATTTGGCGCTTGGCGATGCCCTACTCTCACATGGGGAAGCCCCACACTACCATCGGCGTTATTACGTTTCACTACTGAGTTCGGAATGGGATCAGGTGGTACCGTAACACTATGGTCACCAAGCAAATCTAGTTTGCTTTCAACTTGAAACACATGGTTTCAATCTTTAAAATCTGAAAAGCTATAAATAAAGAAGTCTTTAAAACATAAAGTGTTCAATCTATTCTTAAGTCGATATTTCAATTAATCATACTTTAATTTGTATGGTTAAGCCTCACGGGTAATTAGTACAAGTTAGCTCAATGCCTCACAGCACTTACACACCTTGCCTATCAACGTTGTAGTCTCCAACGGCCCTTCAGGGGACTTAAAGTCCCAGTGAGAACTCATCTCGAGGCCTGCTTCCCGCTTAGATGCTTTCAGCGGTTATCAGTTCCGAACTTAGCTACCGGGCAATGCTATTGGCATAACAACCCGAACACCAGTGGTTCGTCCACTCCGGTCCTCTCGTACTAGGAGCAGCTCCTCTCAATTCTCAAACGCCCACGGCAGATAGGGACCGAACTGTCTCACGACGTTCTAAACCCAGCTCGCGTACCACTTTAAATGGCGAACAGCCATACCCTTGGGACCAACTTCAGCCCCAGGATGTGATGAGCCGACATCGAGGTGCCAAACACCGCCGTCGATATGAACTCTTGGGCGGTATCAGCCTGTTATCCCCGGAGTACCTTTTATCCGTTGAGCGATGGCCCTTCCATTCAGAACCACCGGATCACTAAGACCTACTTTCGTACCTGCTCGACGTGTCTGTCTCGCAGTTAAGCTGGCTTATGCCTTTGCACTAACCACATGATGTCCAACCATGTTTAGCCAACCTTCGTGCTCCTCCGTTACTCTTTGGGAGGAGACCGCCCCAGTCAAACTACCCACCAGACACTGTCCGCAATCCCGATAAGGGACCTACGTTAGAACATCAAACGTACAAGGGTGGTATTTCAAGATAGACTCCACATCATCTAGCGACAATGTTTCACAGTCTCCCACCTATCCTACACATGTAGGTTCAATGTTCAGTGCCAAGCTATAGTAAAGGTTCACGGGGTCTTTCCGTCTAGCCGCGGGTACACTGCATCTTAACAGCGATTTCAATTTCACTGAGTCTCGGGTGGAGACAGCGTGGCCATCATTACGCCATTCGTGCAGGTCGGAACTTACCCGACAAGGAATTTCGCTACCTTAGGACCGTTATAGTTACGGCCGCCGTTTACCGGGGCTTCGATCATGAGCTTCGACCTAAGTCTAACCCAATCAATTAACCTTCCGGCACCGGGCAGGCGTCACACCGTATACGTCATCTTTCGATTTTGCACAGTGCTGTGTTTTTAATAAACAGTTGCAGCCACCATTTCTCTGCGACCAACAATAGCTTACGGAGCAAGTCCTTCACCATCATTGGCGTACCTTCTCCCGAAGTTACGGTACCATTTTGCCTAGTTCCTTCACCCGAGTTCTCTCAAGCGCCTTAGTATTCTCTACCTAACCACCTGTGTCGGTTTGGGGTACGATTCTCTTATATCTGAAGCTTAGAGGTTTTTCCTGGAAGCCGGGTATCAACTACTTCATCTCCGTAGAGACTCGTCATCAGTTCTCAGCCTTAATGTATTCCCGGATTTGCCTAAGAATACAGCCTACAACCTTAAACATGGACAACCATCGCCATGCTAGCCTAACCTTCTCCGTCACCCCATCGCAATATAAGTGAGTACTGGAATATTAACCAGTTTCCCATCGACTACGCCTTTCGGCCTCGCCTTAGGGGTCGACTCACCCTGCCCCGATTAACGTTGGACAGGAACCCTTGGTCTTTCGGCGTGGAGGTTTTTCACCCCCATTATCGTTACTCATGTCAACATTCGCACTTCTGATACCTCCAGCAAGCTTCTCAACTCACCTTCAACGGCTTACAGAACGCTCCTCTACCATGCAAGAACAAGTCTTGCATCCGTAGCTTCGGTGGTATGTTTAGCCCCGTTAAATCTTCCGCGCAGACCGACTCGACCAGTGAGCTATTACGCTTTCTTTAAAAGATGGCTGCTTCTAAGCCAACTTCCTGGCTGTCTGAGCCTTTCCACATCGTTTCCCACTTAACATACACTTTGGGACCTTAGCTGACGGTCTGGGTTGTTTCCCTTTCCACGACGGACGTTAGCACCCGCCGTGTGTCTCCCGCGATTGAACTTATTGGTATTCGGAGTTTGCAAAGGGTTGGTAAGTCGGGATGACCCCCTAGCCTTAACAGTGCTCTACCCCCAATAGTTAGACGCGAGGCGCTACCTAAATAGCTTTCGAGGAGAACCAGCTATCTCCCGGTTTGATTGGCCTTTCACCCCCAGCCACAAGTCATCCGCTAATTTTTCAACATTAGTCGGTTCGGTCCTCCAGTTGATGTTACTCAACCTTCAACCTGCCCATGGCTAGATCACCGGGTTTCGGGTCTAATCCCAGCAACTATTCGCGCAGTTAACACTCGGTTTCCCTACGGCTCCGCTATTCGCTTAACCTTGCTACTGAAATTAAGTCGTTGACCCATTATACAAAAGGTACGCAGTCACAGAACAAGTCTGCTCCCACTGCTTGTACGTATACGGTTTCAGGTTCTATTTCACTCCCCTCACAGGGGTTCTTTTCGCCTTTCCCTCACGGTACTGGTTCACTATCGGTCAGTCAGTAGTATTTAGCCTTGGAAGATGGTCCTCCCATATTCAAACAGCATATCACGTGTGCCGTCCTACTCGATTTCACAGTAAGGTCGTTTTCATGTACGGGACTATCACCCTGTATCGTGAAACTTTCCAGAATCTTCCACTAACTTCCAAACTGCTTAAGGGCTAGACCCCGTTCGCTCGCCGCTACTAAGGGTATCTCTATTGATTTCTTTTCCTCGGGGTACTTAGATGTTTCAGTTCTCCCGGTTCGCTTCGCAACGCTATGTATTCACGTTACGATACTCTACAAAGTAGAGTGGGTTCCCCCATTCGGAAATCTGTGGATTAACGCTTTTTATCAACTCCCCACAGCTTAACGCAGATTAACACGTCCTTCATCGCCTCTGACTGCCTAGGCATCCACCGTATACGCTTAGTCACTTAACCATACAATCTAAAGTCGACCGTACAATTGAAATAACTAGGTATTATCTAGTTTTTTTCGCCTCAAGAATACTCAAGAACACTATATTGTTATTACCTAAGTAATAACGTGTTTTAAGAACTTCTTTATTTATTCAGCTTTCCAAATTTTTAAAGAGCAATTTGCTAAAAAGCAAAGATAAGCGTTGCTTATCTTTACTCTCTAACGTCTTTAACATTTTCTATTCAAGCAATTTGTGTGGGCACTTACAAAAATTAACAACTTTACGTAAGGAGGTGATCCAGCCCCAGGTTCCCCTAGGGCTACCTTGTTACGACTTCACCCCAGTCATGAACCACACCGTGGTCATCGCCCTCCCGAAGGTTAAGCTAATGACTTCTGGTGCAGCCCACTCCCATGGTGTGACGGGCGGTGTGTACAAGGCCCGGGAACGTATTCACCGTGACATTCTGATTCACGATTACTAGCGATTCCGACTTCATGGGGTCGAGTTGCAGACCCCAATCCGGACTACGACGCACTTTATGGGATTCGCTTACCATCGCTGGTTTGCAGCCCTTTGTATGCGCCATTGTAGCACGTGTGTAGCCCTACTCGTAAGGGCCATGATGACTTGACGTCGTCCCCACCTTCCTCCGGTTTATCACCGGCAGTCTCCTTAGAGTTCCCACCATTACGTGCTGGCAAATAAGGATAAGGGTTGCGCTCGTTGCGGGACTTAACCCAACATTTCACAACACGAGCTGACGACAGCCATGCAGCACCTGTCTCATAGTTCCCGAAGGCACCAATTCATCTCTGAAAAGTTCTATGGATGTCAAGAGTAGGTAAGGTTCTTCGCGTTGCATCGAATTAAACCACATGCTCCACCGCTTGTGCGGGCCCCCGTCAATTCATTTGAGTTTTAACCTTGCGGCCGTACTCCCCAGGCGGTCTACTTAATGCGTTAGCTTAAGAGCCCAGTTCTCAAGGAACCAAACTCCGAGTAGACATCGTTTACGGCGTGGACTACCGGGGTATCTAATCCCGTTTGCTACCCACGCTTTCGCATCTGAGCGTCAGTTACTTGCCAGGTGGCCGCCTTCGCCACTGGTATTCCTTCAGATCTCTACGCATTTCACCGCTACACCTGAAATTCTACCACCCTCTCAAGAACTCTAGTTTGCCAGTTCGAAATGCAGTTCCCAGGTTGAGCCCGGGGCTTTCACATCTCGCTTAACAAACCGCCTGCATGCGCTTTACGCCCAGTAATTCCGATTAACGCTTGCACCCTCCGTATTACCGCGGCTGCTGGCACGGAGTTAGCCGGTGCTTCTTCTGCGAGTAACGTCACAGTAAGCAGTTATTAACTACTTACCTTTCCTCCTCGCTGAAAGTACTTTACAACCCGAAGGCCTTCTTCATACACGCGGTATGGCTGCATCAGAGTTTCCTCCATTGTGCAATATTCCCCACTGCTGCCTCCCGTAGGAGTCTGGACCGTGTCTCAGTTCCAGTGTGGCTGATCATCCTCTCAGACCAGCTAGGGATCGTCGCCTTGGTGAGCTCTTACCTCACCAACAAGCTAATCCCACTTGGGCTCATCTAGTCGCGAGAGCTTTCAAGAAGAGGCCCCCTTTCACCCGTAGGTCGTATGCGGTATTAGCAGTCGTTTCCAACTGTTGTCCCCCTCGACTAGGCAGATTCCCAAGCATTACTCACCCGTCCGCCGCTCGACGCCAGAATAGCAAGCTATTCTTCGTTTCCGCTCGACTTGCATGTGTTAAGCCTACCGCCAGCGTTCAATCTGAGCCATGATCAAACTCTTCAATTAAAGTTTTTTTGACTGATTACCTAAGTAATCAAGTCGGCTCAATGAATTCTGTACTTCAACAACAAACCGAGGTTTGTTGTTTATAAAACCAAATCTTTCGATTTAATTTAATGTTCATAATTACATTGATATAATTTTTGGTCATTATATCTCTGTAAGTACTCACACAGATTGCTTGAATAAATTGTTAAAGAGCGTTGACCTTGACGTCTTGCGTCGTAGTCAGGCTGCGTATTCTACGCAAACCAATTTTGAAGTCAAGCACATATTTATGCTTTATTCCGGAAGCTTAAAAAGTAACCTAAGTCGTTTTTAAACACCTTAACTTAGCGGCTGTTGCCGTGTCAGTGAGGTCGCATTATAGAGATTTCGATCACATTGGCAATGCTTTTTATGCACAGATCTTGATTTAATATCTAACGCCGAAAAAACCAACAATAAAGCCGATTTTAACGATCACGATTCGTACGAACGGTGATTATTACAGCGCTTCTCATTATTTATAATACACAGCTCTCTCATGTCTTTTTAATAAAAACGACACCTCAGCCCCCGTTAATTTAGTAGCAATGAGTAAATTACGCCAATAATAATCAAAATAAATGCACATTAGCCAACCAAAATTAGATCAACAGCAAAAATTAGCGAAGTGACACTGTAAATATTATTGTTACTTAAGCATTACCAATGCACTATTTTTATTTAACGAGGCCATCGATGACTAAAAATAGTGCTCGTTTAATTTATACAGGGCCAAAGTAATCATTCCTACCCGTTATTCTTAATCATCGAGCATGCCAATAACATCATTAATGCTGGCAGATCCCTTTATGCATAGAACAGCAACTATAAGCAAATCCTCAAATACACAAAAACCAGCCGACGGCTGGTTTTTACTATCTTATGTACAGCTAGTGCAGCTTAATTTTATTACTTGTGTCTCTAATTTAATAAGCGGAACGCACCGATCCCTAAATTTCAGACACAAAAAAGCCGATACCATCACTGATATCGGCTCTCTCTAATTTGGCGCTTGGCGATGCCCTACTCTCACATGGGGAAGCCCCACACTACCATCGGCGTTATTACGTTTCACTACTGAGTTCGGAATGGGATCAGGTGGTACCGTAACACTATGGTCACCAAGCAAATCTAGTTTGCTTTCAACTTGAAACACATGGTTTCAATCTTTAAAATCTGAAAAGCTATAAATAAAGAAGTCTTTAAAACATAAAGTGTTCAATCTATTCTTAAGTCGATATTTCAATTAATCATACTTTAATTTGTATGGTTAAGCCTCACGGGTAATTAGTACAAGTTAGCTCAATGCCTCACAGCACTTACACACCTTGCCTATCAACGTTGTAGTCTCCAACGGCCCTTCAGGGGACTTAAAGTCCCAGTGAGAACTCATCTCGAGGCCTGCTTCCCGCTTAGATGCTTTCAGCGGTTATCAGTTCCGAACTTAGCTACCGGGCAATGCTATTGGCATAACAACCCGAACACCAGTGGTTCGTCCACTCCGGTCCTCTCGTACTAGGAGCAGCTCCTCTCAATTCTCAAACGCCCACGGCAGATAGGGACCGAACTGTCTCACGACGTTCTAAACCCAGCTCGCGTACCACTTTAAATGGCGAACAGCCATACCCTTGGGACCAACTTCAGCCCCAGGATGTGATGAGCCGACATCGAGGTGCCAAACACCGCCGTCGATATGAACTCTTGGGCGGTATCAGCCTGTTATCCCCGGAGTACCTTTTATCCGTTGAGCGATGGCCCTTCCATTCAGAACCACCGGATCACTAAGACCTACTTTCGTACCTGCTCGACGTGTCTGTCTCGCAGTTAAGCTGGCTTATGCCTTTGCACTAACCACATGATGTCCAACCATGTTTAGCCAACCTTCGTGCTCCTCCGTTACTCTTTGGGAGGAGACCGCCCCAGTCAAACTACCCACCAGACACTGTCCGCAACCCCGATAAGGGGCCTACGTTAGAACATCAAACGTACAAGGGTGGTATTTCAAGATAGACTCCACATCATCTAGCGACAATGTTTCACAGTCTCCCACCTATCCTACACATGTAGGTTCAATGTTCAGTGCCAAGCTATAGTAAAGGTTCACGGGGTCTTTCCGTCTAGCCGCGGGTACACTGCATCTTAACAGCGATTTCAATTTCACTGAGTCTCGGGTGGAGACAGCGTGGCCATCATTACGCCATTCGTGCAGGTCGGAACTTACCCGACAAGGAATTTCGCTACCTTAGGACCGTTATAGTTACGGCCGCCGTTTACCGGGGCTTCGATCATGAGCTTCGACCTAAGTCTAACCCAATCAATTAACCTTCCGGCACCGGGCAGGCGTCACACCGTATACGTCATCTTTCGATTTTGCACAGTGCTGTGTTTTTAATAAACAGTTGCAGCCACCATTTCTCTGCGACCAACAATAGCTTACGGAGCAAGTCCTTCACCATCATTGGCGTACCTTCTCCCGAAGTTACGGTACCATTTTGCCTAGTTCCTTCACCCGAGTTCTCTCAAGCGCCTTAGTATTCTCTACCTAACCACCTGTGTCGGTTTGGGGTACGATTCTCTTATATCTGAAGCTTAGAGGTTTTTCCTGGAAGCCGGGTATCAACTACTTCATCTCCGTAGAGACTCGTCATCAGTTCTCAGCCTTAATGTATTCCCGGATTTGCCTAAGAATACAGCCTACAACCTTAAACATGGACAACCATCGCCATGCTAGCCTAACCTTCTCCGTCACCCCATCGCAATATAAGTGAGTACTGGAATATTAACCAGTTTCCCATCGACTACGCCTTTCGGCCTCGCCTTAGGGGTCGACTCACCCTGCCCCGATTAACGTTGGACAGGAACCCTTGGTCTTTCGGCGTGGAGGTTTTTCACCCCCATTATCGTTACTCATGTCAACATTCGCACTTCTGATACCTCCAGCAAGCTTCTCAACTCACCTTCAACGGCTTACAGAACGCTCCTCTACCATGCAAGAACAAGTCTTGCATCCGTAGCTTCGGTGGTATGTTTAGCCCCGTTAAATCTTCCGCGCAGACCGACTCGACCAGTGAGCTATTACGCTTTCTTTAAAAGATGGCTGCTTCTAAGCCAACTTCCTGGCTGTCTGAGCCTTTCCACATCGTTTCCCACTTAACATACACTTTGGGACCTTAGCTGACGGTCTGGGTTGTTTCCCTTTCCACGACGGACGTTAGCACCCGCCGTGTGTCTCCCGCGATTGAACTTATTGGTATTCGGAGTTTGCAAAGGGTTGGTAAGTCGGGATGACCCCCTAGCCTTAACAGTGCTCTACCCCCAATAGTTAGACGCGAGGCGCTACCTAAATAGCTTTCGAGGAGAACCAGCTATCTCCCGGTTTGATTGGCCTTTCACCCCCAGCCACAAGTCATCCGCTAATTTTTCAACATTAGTCGGTTCGGTCCTCCAGTTGATGTTACTCAACCTTCAACCTGCCCATGGCTAGATCACCGGGTTTCGGGTCTAATCCCAGCAACTATTCGCGCAGTTAACACTCGGTTTCCCTACGGCTCCGCTATTCGCTTAACCTTGCTACTGAAATTAAGTCGTTGACCCATTATACAAAAGGTACGCAGTCACAGAACAAGTCTGCTCCCACTGCTTGTACGTATACGGTTTCAGGTTCTATTTCACTCCCCTCACAGGGGTTCTTTTCGCCTTTCCCTCACGGTACTGGTTCACTATCGGTCAGTCAGTAGTATTTAGCCTTGGAAGATGGTCCTCCCATATTCAAACAGCATATCACGTGTGCCGTCCTACTCGATTTCACAGTAAGGTCGTTTTCATGTACGGGACTATCACCCTGTATCGTGAAACTTTCCAGAATCTTCCACTAACTTCCAAACTGCTTAAGGGCTAGACCCCGTTCGCTCGCCGCTACTAAGGGTATCTCTATTGATTTCTTTTCCTCGGGGTACTTAGATGTTTCAGTTCTCCCGGTTCGCTTCGTAACGCTATGTATTCACGTTACGATACTCTACAAAGTAGAGTGGGTTCCCCCATTCGGAAATCTGTGGATTAACGCTTTTTATCAACTCCCCACAGCTTAACGCAGATTAACACGTCCTTCATCGCCTCTGACTGCCTAGGCATCCACCGTATACGCTTAGTCACTTAACCATACAATCTAAAGTCGACCGTACAATTGAAATAACTAGGTATTATCTAGTTTTTTTCGCCTCAAGAATACTCAAGAACACTATATTGTTATTACCTAAGTAATAACGTGTTTTAAGAACTTCTTTATTTATTCAGCTTTCCAAATTTTTAAAGAGCAATTTGCTAAAAAGCAAAGATAAGCGTTGCTTATCTTTACTCTCTAACGTCTTTAACATTTTCTATTCAAGCAATTTGTGTGGGCACTTACAAAAATTAACAACTTTACGTAAGGAGGTGATCCAGCCCCAGGTTCCCCTAGGGCTACCTTGTTACGACTTCACCCCAGTCATGAACCACACCGTGGTCATCGCCCTCCCGAAGGTTAAGCTAATGACTTCTGGTGCAGCCCACTCCCATGGTGTGACGGGCGGTGTGTACAAGGCCCGGGAACGTATTCACCGTGACATTCTGATTCACGATTACTAGCGATTCCGACTTCATGGGGTCGAGTTGCAGACCCCAATCCGGACTACGACGCACTTTATGGGATTCGCTTACCATCGCTGGTTTGCAGCCCTTTGTATGCGCCATTGTAGCACGTGTGTAGCCCTACTCGTAAGGGCCATGATGACTTGACGTCGTCCCCACCTTCCTCCGGTTTATCACCGGCAGTCTCCTTAGAGTTCCCACCATTACGTGCTGGCAAATAAGGATAAGGGTTGCGCTCGTTGCGGGACTTAACCCAACATTTCACAACACGAGCTGACGACAGCCATGCAGCACCTGTCTCATAGTTCCCGAAGGCACCAATTCATCTCTGAAAAGTTCTATGGATGTCAAGAGTAGGTAAGGTTCTTCGCGTTGCATCGAATTAAACCACATGCTCCACCGCTTGTGCGGGCCCCCGTCAATTCATTTGAGTTTTAACCTTGCGGCCGTACTCCCCAGGCGGTCTACTTAATGCGTTAGCTTAAGAGCCCAGTTCTCAAGGAACCAAACTCCGAGTAGACATCGTTTACGGCGTGGACTACCGGGGTATCTAATCCCGTTTGCTACCCACGCTTTCGCATCTGAGCGTCAGTTACTTGCCAGGTGGCCGCCTTCGCCACTGGTATTCCTTCAGATCTCTACGCATTTCACCGCTACACCTGAAATTCTACCACCCTCTCAAGAACTCTAGTTTGCCAGTTCGAAATGCAGTTCCCAGGTTGAGCCCGGGGCTTTCACATCTCGCTTAACAAACCGCCTGCATGCGCTTTACGCCCAGTAATTCCGATTAACGCTTGCACCCTCCGTATTACCGCGGCTGCTGGCACGGAGTTAGCCGGTGCTTCTTCTGCGAGTAACGTCACAGTAAGCAGTTATTAACTACTTACCTTTCCTCCTCGCTGAAAGTACTTTACAACCCGAAGGCCTTCTTCATACACGCGGTATGGCTGCATCAGAGTTTCCTCCATTGTGCAATATTCCCCACTGCTGCCTCCCGTAGGAGTCTGGACCGTGTCTCAGTTCCAGTGTGGCTGATCATCCTCTCAGACCAGCTAGGGATCGTCGCCTTGGTGAGCTCTTACCTCACCAACAAGCTAATCCCACTTGGGCTCATCTAGTCGCGAGAGCTTTCAAGAAGAGGCCCCCTTTCACCCGTAGGTCGTATGCGGTATTAGCAGTCGTTTCCAACTGTTGTCCCCCTCGACTAGGCAGATTCCCAAGCATTACTCACCCGTCCGCCGCTCGACGCCAGAATAGCAAGCTATTCTTCGTTTCCGCTCGACTTGCATGTGTTAAGCCTACCGCCAGCGTTCAATCTGAGCCATGATCAAACTCTTCAATTAAAGTTTTTTTGACTGATTACCTAAGTAATCAAGTCGGCTCAATGAATTCTGTACTTCAACAACAAACCGAGGTTTGTTGTTTATAAAACCAAATCTTTCGATTTAATTTAATGTTCATAATTACATTGATATAATTTTTGGTCATTATATCTCTGTAAGTACTCACACAGATTGCTTGAATAAATTGTTAAAGAGCGTTGACCTTGACGTCTTGCGTCGTAGTCAGGCTGCGTATTCTACGCAAACCAATTTTGAAGTCAAGCACATATTTATGCTTTATTCCGGAAGCTTAAAAAGTAACCTAAGTCGTTTTTAAACACCTTAACTTAGCGGCTGTTGCCGTGTCAGTGAGGTCGCATTATAGAGATTTCGATCACATTGGCAATGCTTTTTATGCACAGATCTTGATTTAATATCTAACGCCGAAAAAACCAACAATAAAGCCGATTTTAACGATCACGATTCGTACGAACGGTGATTATTACAGCGCTTCTCATTATTTATAATACACAGCTCTCTCATGTCTTTTTAATAAAAACGACACCTCAGCCCCCGTTAATTTAGTAGCAATGAGTAAATTACGCCAATAATAATCAAAATAAATGCACATTAGCCAACCAAAATTAGATCAACAGCAAAAATTAGCGAAGTGACACTGTAAATATTATTGTTACTTAAGCATTACCAATGCACTATTTTTATTTAACGAGGCCATCGATGACTAAAAATAGTGCTCGTTTAATTTATACAGGGCCAAAGTAATCATTCCTACCCGTTATTCTTAATCATCGAGCATGCCAATAACATCATTAATGCTGGCAGATCCCTTTATGCATAGAACAGCAACTATAAGCAAATCCTCAAATACACAAAAACCAGCCGACGGCTGGTTTTTACTATCTTATGTACAGCTAGTGCAGCTTAATTTTATTACTTGTGTCTCTAATTTAATAAGCGGAACGCACCGATCCCTAAATTTCAGACACAAAAAAGCCGATACCATCACTGATATCGGCTCTCTCTAATTTGGCGCTTGGCGATGCCCTACTCTCACATGGGGAAGCCCCACACTACCATCGGCGTTATTACGTTTCACTACTGAGTTCGGAATGGGATCAGGTGGTACCGTAACACTATGGTCACCAAGCAAATCTAGTTTGCTTTCAACTTGAAACACATGGTTTCAATCTTTAAAATCTGAAAAGCTATAAATAAAGAAGTCTTTAAAACATAAAGTGTTCAATCTATTCTTAAGTCGATATTTCAATTAATCATACTTTAATTTGTATGGTTAAGCCTCACGGGTAATTAGTACAAGTTAGCTCAATGCCTCACAGCACTTACACACCTTGCCTATCAACGTTGTAGTCTCCAACGGCCCTTCAGGGGACTTAAAGTCCCAGTGAGAACTCATCTCGAGGCCTGCTTCCCGCTTAGATGCTTTCAGCGGTTATCAGTTCCGAACTTAGCTACCGGGCAATGCTATTGGCATAACAACCCGAACACCAGTGGTTCGTCCACTCCGGTCCTCTCGTACTAGGAGCAGCTCCTCTCAATTCTCAAACGCCCACGGCAGATAGGGACCGAACTGTCTCACGACGTTCTAAACCCAGCTCGCGTACCACTTTAAATGGCGAACAGCCATACCCTTGGGACCAACTTCAGCCCCAGGATGTGATGAGCCGACATCGAGGTGCCAAACACCGCCGTCGATATGAACTCTTGGGCGGTATCAGCCTGTTATCCCCGGAGTACCTTTTATCCGTTGAGCGATGGCCCTTCCATTCAGAACCACCGGATCACTAAGACCTACTTTCGTACCTGCTCGACGTGTCTGTCTCGCAGTTAAGCTGGCTTATGCCTTTGCACTAACCACATGATGTCCAACCATGTTTAGCCAACCTTCGTGCTCCTCCGTTACTCTTTGGGAGGAGACCGCCCCAGTCAAACTACCCACCAGACACTGTCCGCAACCCCGATAAGGGGCCTACGTTAGAACATCAAACGTACAAGGGTGGTATTTCAAGATAGACTCCACATCATCTAGCGACAATGTTTCACAGTCTCCCACCTATCCTACACATGTAGGTTCAATGTTCAGTGCCAAGCTATAGTAAAGGTTCACGGGGTCTTTCCGTCTAGCCGCGGGTACACTGCATCTTAACAGCGATTTCAATTTCACTGAGTCTCGGGTGGAGACAGCGTGGCCATCATTACGCCATTCGTGCAGGTCGGAACTTACCCGACAAGGAATTTCGCTACCTTAGGACCGTTATAGTTACGGCCGCCGTTTACCGGGGCTTCGATCATGAGCTTCGACCTAAGTCTAACCCAATCAATTAACCTTCCGGCACCGGGCAGGCGTCACACCGTATACGTCATCTTTCGATTTTGCACAGTGCTGTGTTTTTAATAAACAGTTGCAGCCACCATTTCTCTGCGACCAACAATAGCTTACGGAGCAAGTCCTTCACCATCATTGGCGTACCTTCTCCCGAAGTTACGGTACCATTTTGCCTAGTTCCTTCACCCGAGTTCTCTCAAGCGCCTTAGTATTCTCTACCTAACCACCTGTGTCGGTTTGGGGTACGATTCTCTTATATCTGAAGCTTAGAGGTTTTTCCTGGAAGCCGGGTATCAACTACTTCATCTCCGTAGAGACTCGTCATCAGTTCTCAGCCTTAATGTATTCCCGGATTTGCCTAAGAATACAGCCTACAACCTTAAACATGGACAACCATCGCCATGCTAGCCTAACCTTCTCCGTCACCCCATCGCAATATAAGTGAGTACTGGAATATTAACCAGTTTCCCATCGACTACGCCTTTCGGCCTCGCCTTAGGGGTCGACTCACCCTGCCCCGATTAACGTTGGACAGGAACCCTTGGTCTTTCGGCGTGGAGGTTTTTCACCCCCATTATCGTTACTCATGTCAACATTCGCACTTCTGATACCTCCAGCAAGCTTCTCAACTCACCTTCAACGGCTTACAGAACGCTCCTCTACCATGCAAGAACAAGTCTTGCATCCGTAGCTTCGGTGGTATGTTTAGCCCCGTTAAATCTTCCGCGCAGACCGACTCGACCAGTGAGCTATTACGCTTTCTTTAAAAGATGGCTGCTTCTAAGCCAACTTCCTGGCTGTCTGAGCCTTTCCACATCGTTTCCCACTTAACATACACTTTGGGACCTTAGCTGACGGTCTGGGTTGTTTCCCTTTCCACGACGGACGTTAGCACCCGCCGTGTGTCTCCCGCGATTGAACTTATTGGTATTCGGAGTTTGCAAAGGGTTGGTAAGTCGGGATGACCCCCTAGCCTTAACAGTGCTCTACCCCCAATAGTTAGACGCGAGGCGCTACCTAAATAGCTTTCGAGGAGAACCAGCTATCTCCCGGTTTGATTGGCCTTTCACCCCCAGCCACAAGTCATCCGCTAATTTTTCAACATTAGTCGGTTCGGTCCTCCAGTTGATGTTACTCAACCTTCAACCTGCCCATGGCTAGATCACCGGGTTTCGGGTCTAATCCCAGCAACTATTCGCGCAGTTAACACTCGGTTTCCCTACGGCTCCGCTATTCGCTTAACCTTGCTACTGAAATTAAGTCGTTGACCCATTATACAAAAGGTACGCAGTCACAGAACAAGTCTGCTCCCACTGCTTGTACGTATACGGTTTCAGGTTCTATTTCACTCCCCTCACAGGGGTTCTTTTCGCCTTTCCCTCACGGTACTGGTTCACTATCGGTCAGTCAGTAGTATTTAGCCTTGGAAGATGGTCCTCCCATATTCAAACAGCATATCACGTGTGCCGTCCTACTCGATTTCACAGTAAGGTCGTTTTCATGTACGGGACTATCACCCTGTATCGTGAAACTTTCCAGAATCTTCCACTAACTTCCAAACTGCTTAAGGGCTAGACCCCGTTCGCTCGCCGCTACTAAGGGTATCTCTATTGATTTCTTTTCCTCGGGGTACTTAGATGTTTCAGTTCTCCCGGTTCGCTTCGTAACGCTATGTATTCACGTTACGATACTCTACAAAGTAGAGTGGGTTCCCCCATTCGGAAATCTGTGGATTAACGCTTTTTATCAACTCCCCACAGCTTAACGCAGATTAACACGTCCTTCATCGCCTCTGACTGCCTAGGCATCCACCGTATACGCTTAGTCACTTAACCATACAATCTAAAGTCGACCGTACAATTGAAATAACTAGGTATTATCTAGTTTTTTTCGCCTCAAGAATACTCAAGAACACTATATTGTTATTGCCGAAGCAATAACGTGTTTTAAGAACTTCTTTATTTATTCAGCTTTCCAAATTTTTAAAGAGCAATTTGCTAAAAAGCAAAGATAAGTAGTAATACTTAGCTTTGATTTTTAATCAGAAAGAAAAGTGGTATCCCGTACGAGATTTGAACTCGTGTTACCGCCGTGAAAGGGCGGTGTCCTAGGCCTCTAGACGAACGGGACACAATTTACTTTCGACGTTTGGATTTCATCCCAAACGTTGTCTTTAACGTTTCTATTCAAGCAATTTGTGTGGGCACTTACAAAAATTAACAACTTTACGTAAGGAGGTGATCCAGCCCCAGGTTCCCCTAGGGCTACCTTGTTACGACTTCACCCCAGTCATGAACCACACCGTGGTCATCGCCCTCCCGAAGGTTAAGCTAATGACTTCTGGTGCAGCCCACTCCCATGGTGTGACGGGCGGTGTGTACAAGGCCCGGGAACGTATTCACCGTGACATTCTGATTCACGATTACTAGCGATTCCGACTTCATGGGGTCGAGTTGCAGACCCCAATCCGGACTACGACGCACTTTATGGGATTCGCTTACCATCGCTGGTTTGCAGCCCTTTGTATGCGCCATTGTAGCACGTGTGTAGCCCTACTCGTAAGGGCCATGATGACTTGACGTCGTCCCCACCTTCCTCCGGTTTATCACCGGCAGTCTCCTTAGAGTTCCCACCATTACGTGCTGGCAAATAAGGATAAGGGTTGCGCTCGTTGCGGGACTTAACCCAACATTTCACAACACGAGCTGACGACAGCCATGCAGCACCTGTCTCATAGTTCCCGAAGGCACCAATTCATCTCTGAAAAGTTCTATGGATGTCAAGAGTAGGTAAGGTTCTTCGCGTTGCATCGAATTAAACCACATGCTCCACCGCTTGTGCGGGCCCCCGTCAATTCATTTGAGTTTTAACCTTGCGGCCGTACTCCCCAGGCGGTCTACTTAATGCGTTAGCTTAAGAGCCCAGTTCTCAAGGAACCAAACTCCGAGTAGACATCGTTTACGGCGTGGACTACCGGGGTATCTAATCCCGTTTGCTACCCACGCTTTCGCATCTGAGCGTCAGTTACTTGCCAGGTGGCCGCCTTCGCCACTGGTATTCCTTCAGATCTCTACGCATTTCACCGCTACACCTGAAATTCTACCACCCTCTCAAGAACTCTAGTTTGCCAGTTCGAAATGCAGTTCCCAGGTTGAGCCCGGGGCTTTCACATCTCGCTTAACAAACCGCCTGCATGCGCTTTACGCCCAGTAATTCCGATTAACGCTTGCACCCTCCGTATTACCGCGGCTGCTGGCACGGAGTTAGCCGGTGCTTCTTCTGCGAGTAACGTCACAGTAAGCAGTTATTAACTACTTACCTTTCCTCCTCGCTGAAAGTACTTTACAACCCGAAGGCCTTCTTCATACACGCGGTATGGCTGCATCAGAGTTTCCTCCATTGTGCAATATTCCCCACTGCTGCCTCCCGTAGGAGTCTGGACCGTGTCTCAGTTCCAGTGTGGCTGATCATCCTCTCAGACCAGCTAGGGATCGTCGCCTTGGTGAGCTCTTACCTCACCAACAAGCTAATCCCACTTGGGCTCATCTAGTCGCGAGAGCTTTCAAGAAGAGGCCCCCTTTCACCCGTAGGTCGTATGCGGTATTAGCAGTCGTTTCCAACTGTTGTCCCCCTCGACTAGGCAGATTCCCAAGCATTACTCACCCGTCCGCCGCTCGACGCCAGAATAGCAAGCTATTCTTCGTTTCCGCTCGACTTGCATGTGTTAAGCCTACCGCCAGCGTTCAATCTGAGCCATGATCAAACTCTTCAATTAAAGTTTTTTTGACTGATTACCTAAGTAATCAAGTCGGCTCAATGAATTCTGTACTTCAACAACAAACCGAAGCTTGTTGTTTATAAAACCAAATCTTTCGATTTAATTTAATGTTCATAATTACATTGATATAATTTTTGGTCATTATATCTCTGTAAGTACTCACACAGATTGCTTGAATAAATTGTTAAAGAACATACTGAACGACTATTGCCGTGTCAGTGAGGCGCCATTATAGGGAACTGACGTTTATTGACAAGCCTTAATGATGAAATATGTAAAACAAAAACCAGTTCGAACAAAAAACAGACAAACAAGGTGACATAACGAAATATCGTATAATATTCGAGCTGAAGTACTTATGGATAAGCCATATTTGCATGATGAGATAACTAGTATTGTCTGTTTATAACGATACAATAATCCTAAAGAAGGAGATTAATTCAATGACTGAACTTAAAAATCAAATTATCGCAGAAATGAAAGTTAAACCGAGTATTGATGTCGCTTATGAGATCCGTAGCCGCATTGATTTTATCAAACAGCAATTAACAAACTCTGGATTAACGAGTTTAGTCCTAGGGATTAGTGGTGGTGTTGATTCATCAGCTTGTGGGCGCCTTTGCCAACTCGCAATTGAAGAGCTAAATTCAGATCATAATAGTGATGACTATAACTTTATTGCCGTTCGCTTACCTTATTCTGTTCAAGCTGATGAAGATGATGCGCAAAAAGCACTGAGTTTTATTAATCCAAAAACATCTGTCACGGTAAACATCCAATCTGGCGCAGATAGTATTCACACAGAAGTACTAAAATCTGTTAAAGATGCAGACTTACCAGAAACAACAGCATTTAACCAAGATTTTAATAAAGGTAATGTAAAAGCTAGAATGCGTATGATTGCCCAGTATGAGATAGCAGGGTTATACCGCGGTCTAGTACCAGGTACAGATCATAGTGCTGAAAATATTTCAGGTTTCTTTACGAAGCACGGTGACGGAGCTTGTGATTTAGCGCCTTTATTTGGTTTAAATAAACGCCAAGTTCGAGCATTAGCAGAATATTTAGGTGCTCCTCAAGATGTTTATCAAAAAATACCAACTGCAGATTTAGAAGAAGATCGTCCACAGCTGGAAGATGAAATAGCGCTTGGCGTTACTTACGATCAAATCGATGACTTTTTAGAAGGTAGAGATATTGATATGAGTGCAGAAGCTAAAATTATAGATACATATAATAAGACGATACATAAACGTAATGCGATACCAACACCCGCTTGCTAATATCGTATTTATTAAATAAAAAAGCAGAGATATTCTATCTCTGCTTTTTCTTAATCTAAATAAAATTTATTTTTTAATTTTAACGGGTTTTGGCCAATTTTTAATATGACGTTGCTTAACACGTGTAATAACAAGTTCATCAGCAGCGACATCTTTTGCAATAGTTGAACCGGCACCAACAGTGGCATTTTTACCAATCGTAACGGGCGCAATTAATTGGCTATCAGAGCCAATAAATGCACCATCTTCAATAACCGTCTGAAATTTATTTACGCCATCATAGTTACAAGTAATAGTACCAGCGCCAATATTTACTTTTGCACCAATAACACTATCACCTAAATACGCAAGATGACCAGCTTTAGAACCTTTGCCTAATGTCGTTTTCTTCAACTCAACAAAATTACCAACATGTGCATCATCTTCTAATACCGTGTCAGGACGTAAACGGGCAAATGGACCGGCACTACAATCAACACCAATAACCGCTGATTCAATGATCGAATTTGGTTTAATCTCAGAGTTCTCACCAATATGACAATCTTTTAAAATACAGTTTGCACCGATAGTTACACCGCTACCAATCGTCACTTGACCTTCAATGATCACATTGATATCAAAAGTTACATCATTACCAACTGTCACTTCACCACGTAAATCGAAACGACGCGGATCCAACATCGTCACGCCTTGTTCCATTAATTTGTATGCTTGTAACTCTTGATATGCACGCTCAAGTTCAGCCAGTTGCATGCGATTATTTACGCCTTCAACTTCGATATTAGCAATTGGATGAACAGCGTTAATTTTGCGACCAGCTTTATGTGCAAGTGCAATAACATCCGTTAAGTAGTATTCAGCTTGGGCATTGTTATTATCTAACAGAGATAACCAGTGTTGAAAATCGGCACCGTTAGCAACTAAGATACCAGAGTTTACTTCGTTAATTTTAAGCTCTTCTGCCGATGCATCTTTTTGCTCGACAATACCAACAACAGTCTCACCATCACGAACAATACGGCCATAACCCATCGGGTTATCTAGTTTAACAGTAAGTAAACCAATGCCACCTTCAGGCTGTGACAGGCATAAATGAGTCAGTGTTTCTTGGCTAATTAATGGCACATCGCCATAAAGAACGAGTACTTGCTCATCGGCTTTAAATTGATCGGCCGCTTGCTGTACTGCATGCCCAGTACCAAGTTGTTCTGCTTGTAAAACCCAATCTAATTTATCGTCTTTAATTCGAGACTTCAGTAACTCAGCACCATGACCATAGACGAGATGGATGTCGTTAACATCTAACTGTTTAACGGTATCAATAACGTGCTGAACCATTGGTTTTTTAGCGATTGGGTGAAGAACTTTAGGAAGATCTGAACGCATGCGCGTTCCTTTACCTGCGGCAAGAATAACAACACTAATAGGCATAATGGGCTCTTATCTGAAAGATGGTATTTAAAATATAAATAGAATGTTCAGATTATAGGTAATTATTAGGTTTAACAATATGAATTGTGTATTAAAGATATAAAAAAAGCGACCCTAAGGTCGCTTTTTTGACAACTAAACGTGTTCAGCTAAAAATTCAAACTAGTTGAATTTTTTAACCAATTTAAGCACGCGAAGTTGAGCAATTGCATCAGCCAATTGATTCGCTACTTTAACATAATCTACATCTTGGTTCGTTGCAGTATTATTAAGTAGTTCTTCAGCTTGTCTTTTGGCTTCTTGCGCTTTGGCTAAATCTAGATCTTCTGCACGAATCGCAGTATCAGCCAGCACGGTAACTTCGCCAGGTTGTACTTCACAAGTACCACCTGAAACGAAAATAACTTCTTCTTCACCGTGTTGTTTAACCAAGCGCACCATGCCAGGTACTATTCCAGTTAATAGTGGTGTATGTCCAGCTAAAATGCCGAACTCACCGCCAGTACCGGTAACTTGAATGCTTTCAGCACGCCCAGAAAATAAAACACCTTCTGCGCTTACTACATTCAAATCAAAAGTCATAGCCATAGTGCCCTCGCTTAGTTACATTTTCTTCGCAGCTTCAACAGCATCGTCGATAGAACCACAATACATGAATGCTTGCTCAGGAAGATCATCGTAATCACCCTCTAACAGACCTTTAAAGCCTCGTAGAGTTTCTTTTAATGATACTAGAACACCTGGGTCACCAGTAAATACTTCAGCAACATGGTATGGCTGAGTTAAGAAACGTTGGATCTTACGAGCACGAGATACGATTTGCTTATCTTCTTCAGATAGCTCATCCATACCTAGGATCGCAATAATGTCTTTTAACTCAGTATAACGCTGTAGTACACCTTGAACGCCACGAGCGATGTCGTAATGTTCTTGACCAACTACTAGAGGATCTAACTGACGAGAAGTAGAATCTAGTGGGTCGATCGCAGGGTACATACCCATTGAAGCAATGTTACGGTTCAGTACAACTGTTGCATCTAAGTGAGCAAATGTTGTAGCTGGAGATGGATCCGTTAAATCATCCGCAGGTACGTATACCGCTTGGATAGATGTAATTGAACCATGCTTAGTCGAAGTAATACGTTCTTGTAGGATACCCATTTCTTCAGCTAGTGTAGGCTGGTAGCCTACCGCTGATGGCATACGACCTAGAAGTGCAGATACTTCAGTTCCCGCAAGTGTATAACGATAGATGTTATCGATGAATAGTAATACATCTTTACCTTCGTCACGGAAGCGTTCAGCCATTGATAAGCCAGTCAAAGCAACACGTAAACGGTTACCTGGAGGCTCATTCATTTGACCGTAAACCATTGCTACTTTATCAAGTACGCCGGCTTCTTCCATCTCGTAGTAGAAATCGTTACCTTCACGAGTACGCTCACCAACACCAGCAAACACAGATAAACCTGAGTGAGCTTTAGCGATGTTGTTGATCAGTTCCATCATGTTTACGGTTTTACCAACACCGGCACCACCGAATAGACCGACTTTACCACCTTTAGCAAATGGGCAAATCAGATCGATAACTTTAACACCTGTTTCTAGCAATTCGCTAGAAAGTGACTGCTCTTCATAAGAAGGAGCTGTACGGTGAATTTCGTAACGCGTATCTGTTGGGATAGCGCCTTTACCGTCAATTGGAGTACCAAGAACGTTTACAATACGACCAAGACATTCGTCACCAACAGGCACGCTAATTGCGCTACCAGTGTTAGTTACTTTAAGGCCTCGGCGTAAGCCGTCACTTGAACCCATAACGATACAACGAACAACACCACCACCAATTTGTTGCTGAACTTCTAGCACCAATTCAGATAGGTTAGCGTCGTCAAACGTCAGTGCATCGTACACTTGAGGTACGGATTGCTGTGGAAACTCAACGTCCACAACAGCACCGATGATCTGGACAATAATACCAGTACTCATTTTAAATCCTCTAAACTTTACAAGTTTGCCTAAACCGCTGAAGCACCAGCACAAATTTCAGAAATCTCTTGTGTAATGGCAGATTGACGGGCTTTGTTAAATACTAACTGCAGCTCATCAATAATGTCACCAGCATTGTCTGTTGCATTTTTCATTGCGAACATACGTGCTGCTTGTTCAGATGCTGCGTTTTCAACAACACCTTGATACACTTGAGATTCAATAAATCTAACTAATAACTTAGTTAGAAGCTCAGCAGGTTCACCTTCATATAGGTAATCCCAGCCATGCTTAGGTAATGCTTCATTTTCTTCCGATGCAGGCAACGGCAGTAGTTGATCGATAGTTGGTTCTTGCGTCATTGTATTAACAAATTTGTTATATACAACGAATAAGCGATCCAATTTACCGTTATCGTATGCTTCTAGCATAACTCGAACAGAACCAATCAAATCTTCTAACGTAGGTTCTTCACCGAGGTTTGCTGCATTAGCAACCACGTTTCCACCTACACTAGAGAAAAATGTACCAGCTTTAGCGCCAATAAGGCCTAAATCTATTTCTACATTTTTATCCGACCATCCCTTCATATCAGAGAGAGTCTTTTTGAAAAGGTTAATGTTCAAGCCGCCGCATAGACCACGGTCAGTTGAAATCACAATATAACCAACACGTTTCGCGTCACGCTCTTCTAGGTACGGATGAGAGTACTCTAGAGAACCTTCAGCGAGATGACCGATCACTCTGCGCATTGTGTTAGCGTATGGGCGACTAGCTGCCATGCGATCTTGTGCTTTACGCATTTTACTCGCGGCAACCATCTCCATTGCGCTGGTGATCTTCTGAGTATTAGTAATACTCCCGATCTTGTTTTTAATTTCTTTAGCGCCGGCCATTTGCTTCTCCTATTAAGCTAGCTGTGGCAGCAAAGGCTGCCACCGCTCTTACCAGGTTTGTGTAGACTTAAAGCTTTCAAGTAAGCTTGTTAGCTTAGCTTGAACATCTTTGTCGTACGCGCCTGTTTCATTAATAGAAGCAAGTAAATCAGCGTGTTCTGCTTTAGCGTAAGCTTGTAGAGACGCTTCAAAGCTAACAATTTTGTTAACTTCTACATCTTCTAATGCACCAGTTTCTGCTGCATATAAAGATAGAGCCTGCTCTGCAACGCTCATCGGTGCATATTGGCCTTGCTTCATTAGCTCAGTAACTTTCGCACCATGATCAAGCTGCTTACGCGTTGCATCATCAAGGTCTGAAGAGAATTGAGCAAATGCTGCTAATTCACGGTACTGTGCTAGTGCGGTACGAATACCACCAGATAGTTTCTTAACGATCTTCGTTTGTGCTGAACCACCAACACGCGATACAGAGATACCTGGATCAACAGCAGGACGAGTGCCTGAGTTAAACAGTTCTGTAGTCAAGAAAATCTGACCATCGGTAATAGAAATTACGTTCGTTGGTACGAACGCAGATACGTCACCACCTTGAGTTTCAATGATTGGAAGAGCAGTTAAAGAACCAGTCTTACCTTTCACTTCACCTTTAGTGAACGCTTCTACATATTCAGCGTTTACACGAGCAGCACGCTCTAGTAGACGTGAATGTAGATAGAAAACATCACCAGGGTATGCTTCACGGCCCGGTGGACGACGTAATAGTAATGAAATCTGACGGTAAGCAACGGCTTGCTTAGACAGATCATCATATACGATTAGTGCATCTTCACCACGGTCACGGAAGTATTCACCCATAGCACAACCAGAGTATGGTGCTAGGTATTGTAGTGCCGCAGCTTCAGAAGCTGTTGCAACAACAAGAATAGTGTTTTCCATTGCGCCATGTTCTTCAAGCTTACGTACAACACTAGCTACGGTAGAAGCTTTCTGACCGATTGCTACGTATACACATTTAATGCCTGAGTCTTTTTGGTTGATGATAGCATCAAGTGCAATCGCACTTTTACCAACCTGACGGTCACCAATGATAAGCTCACGTTGACCACGACCGATTGGGATCATAGCGTCAATCGCTTTGATACCGATCTGTACAGGTTGATCAACAGATTTACGTTCCATTACACCAGGTGCAATTACTTCAACAGGAGAGAAACCATCGTTGTCGATTGGTCCTTTACCGTCGATTGGCTCACCAAGTGTGTTTACAACACGACCTAATAAGTTGCGACCTACTGGCACTTCAAAAATACGTCCAGTTGAACGTACTTTTTGGCCTTCTGCAAGACCTAAGTAAGAACCCATTACTACCGCACCAACAGAGTCACGCTCTAGGTTAAGTGCGATACCAAAACGGTCGCCAGGTAGTTCAATCATTTCGCCTTGCATACAGTCTGCAAGGCCATGAATACGAATAATACCATCGCTTACTGAAACGATCGTACCTTCATTTCTTGCTTCACTAACAACGCTGAATTTTTCAATACGTTGTTTGATCAGATCACTGATTTCTGTAGAATTCAGTTGCATGCTATTCCCCAATTACGATTGTAGCGCTTCCGCAAGTTTATTTAACTTACCGCGTACAGAGCCATCAATAACTAAATCACCAGTCTGAATAATCAAACCACCAATTAAAGTGTTATCAACGTTGCAATTTAACTTAACTTTGCGTGCTAAACGCTTTTCCAACGCGATTACGATATTTGCTTCTTGCGTTGCCGTTAATGGCATTGCAGAAGTTACATCAGCTTCAATAGATTTCTCATGTTCAGCTTTGTAAAGTGCAAATAAAGTAACAATACTTGGTAATGCGCTTAACCGAGCGTTCTCAGCCAATACTTTAATAAAGTTTTGACCCGATTCGTTAAGTTGCTCATCAGCTACGTTGATAAAGATATCAGCAATAGCGTTTGAGCCAACAGCTCCATTTAATAATGTAGAAATGTCTTTGTTTATCGCGATTTCCGCCGTAAACGCTAACATTTCTTGCCATTTATCAATAGCCTGTTCCTTAACGGCAAAATCAAATGCAGCTTTAGCATATGGACGAGCAATAGTAGTCAAATCAGACATAAGCCCCCCAGTTGTTAAAGTTCTGCAACGATTTTGTCTACGATGTCACTGTTAGCAGCTTCATCGATAGAACGTTCGATAATTTTTTCAGCACCGGCAATAGCTAAACCAGCTACTTGTTTGCGTAACTCTTCTTTTAGACGATTACGTTCAGCTTCAACTTCAGCATCTGCTTGAGCAAGAATTTTAGCTCGCTCTGCATTTGCTTCTTCTTTAGCTTCATCGACTATCTGAGCTTTACGCTTGTTTGCTGCATCAATGATATCTGCCGCTTGCGCTTTAGCATCTTTTAATTGATCTGTTGCTTTAGCTTCCGCTAGCTTCAGATCTTTAGCAGCTTTATCCGCACTTGCAAGGCCATCAGCAATTTTCTTTTGACGTTCTTCGATAGCCGCAATTAATGGTGGCCATACATATTTCATACAAAATAGTACGAATAACGTGAAAGAAATCGCTTGGCCTAAAAGAGTTGCGTTGATATTCACAACGAACCTCCTGGTTAGTAGTGGACCAAAAGCTGATTAAGCGATGAATGGGTTCGCGAATAATAGGAATAATGCGATACCAACTGCAATCATAGAGATCGCATCAAGAAGACCAGCAACAATGAACATTTTAGTTTGTAGTGCAGGTGCCATCTCTGGTTGACGTGCAGAAGACTCTAGGAATTTGCCACCTAAGATAGCGAAACCAATTGCTGTACCGAATGCAGCAAAACCTAGTAAGATAGCAACAGCGAAAATAGTAGCTGATACAGTTTCCATTTTATTCTCCAATAAGATAAAAAATTTTAATTAAAAATTTGTGTTTATAAATTAATGTTCTTCACATGCACTGCTTAGATAAACCATAGACAGCATCATGAAGATAAACCCTTGTAGAACGATTACCAAAATATGGAAAATCGCCCATGGCACACTTAGTCCCCACTGAAGGTACCAAGGCATAAGCGCGATCAAAATAAAGATCAGCTCACCTGCGTACATATTACCAAACAAACGAAGCGCTAATGAAATAGGCTTAGCCAGTAAAGTAACCATTTCCAGTGCAAAGTTAAAAGGAATAAATAACCAGTGGTTAAATGGATTCATAGTCAGTTCTTTAGTGAACCCACCGAAACCCTTAACCTTGATGCTGAAACCAACAATAAGCGCAAAAATACTTAACGACATAGCGAAAGTAGTATTTAAGTCGGTTGTTGGAACAACTTTCATGTAGTCAATTCCCATTGCTTTTGCTGCTTCAGGAATAAAATCCACAGGAACTAAATCCATTGTATTCATCAGAATAACCATCATGAAGATAGTTAATGACAATGGTGCAATTAATGCATTACGACCGTGAAAAGATTCTTTCACAGTGTCGTTTACGAACTCGATGCACATTTCAACAAAACATTGAAATTTACCCGGTACGCCCGTTGTCGCTTTCTGACCAACTTTATAGAATGTCCCTAAGAATAAAATCCCTAAAGCGAGGGTTACGAAAAGTGTGTCTAGGTGCCAAGTCCAAAATCCTTCACCAACCGCTAAATTAGTTAAGTGATGTTGGATATATTGGGTCGACGTTAGTGCTTCACCTGTTGCAGACATTTTTCATCCCAGTTTTTTGTTCATAAAATAAGGAGCAAATAATTGTGAGCCTATCGCTAATGAAAACGTCACGTAAAGAGGAAGATAATTCACCTTAACGAAACCTAACACAACAATAAAAAACACAACTGTCAGTACCAATTTTAGCGATTCACCTAATGCAAATGATGCTACAACATCTTGAATTTGTCTGGCTCCCATGAAACGGAAAGCCAAGCGCGTAAAGATGTAATTTGGTAAGACATAAATAATGCCACCAAACACTGCAGATCGAGCTGAAAGCTCGCCATCAATAAACAAAAAGATTAACGCGCAAAGGGCTACTAATAGCACCTGAAATACAATCAATTTAATAGCTTGATTGAACGCATTCATTGCTAATTTATTAGACACAATTAACCCCTAAAACAATCTTTTTGAAGCATTTAAAAAAAATATACAAAAACGCTTCTAAAAGCAGCTTAAATTATACGTTGAAGTGATTCTAATGCAACTCATTGCAGAGCCGATCCGGAAAGCTAAGTAGAATATTCTGAAAAATGAGAGATGACAGGTGTTACCCACTAATGAGTACCACCCTTATAATATTAAATTCTAAATAACGCTATTATTATGAAATAAAGTTATTTTGACATTTGGGTAAATATAAGCCTTTGATATTTCAAGTGAAGATAATAATAAAAAAAAGCTAATATCAATAAGGTAAGTGCATTTATGCACTCACCATACCACTTTAAAAAATGTTAACTTATTTTGATCTTTATCATCTTAAGGTTAAAGTTTAACCAAAAGTTGTAATGATATCATCCAATTCAGCAAGGCTATTATAGTCAATTGTTAACTTTCCAGAGCCATTTGCACCTTGTTTGATGATCACTTTAGCTTTTAAGCGCTCAGATAAACGATATTCTAGATTAACAACATCTGGATCTTTAACCTTTTTCAAGCCGACTTCTGTCTTCGGTTCCAGTAACTTTCGAACCAACTTTTCGGTGTCACGAACCGTTAAACCACGCTGGGCTATATTGCTTGCCGCTTGCGATTGTAACTCACCTTCTAATGCCAATAAAGCACGCCCGTGCCCCATCTCAATATCACCGTGTTCAAGTAGTATTTTGACATCATTATTAAGGCTGTTTAAGCGTAATAAATTAGAGACTGAAGCACGTGATTTACCAACAGCATCCGCGACCTGCTGATGTGTTAATGAAAACTCTTCAATTAAACGCTGTAATGCAATTGACTCTTCCATTGCATTTAAGTCTTCACGCTGAATATTTTCAATTAAGGCCATTGCCATTACCGCCTCATCAGCGACATTTTTGACAATACAAGGCACTTTAGTTAACCCTGCTAATTGCGCAGCACGCCAACGACGCTCACCGGCAATAATTTCAAATTCGTGTGTCTTTAGTTCACGAACAATAATAGGCTGGATAATACCTTGTGCTTTGATTGATGCAGCTAATTCATCTAATGCATCAGTCGCCATATCCTTGCGTGGTTGGTACTTACCTGGATATAACCATTCAACAGGTAATTTCTTTAATTCATTATCAACAGTAACGACAGGTTGTAATTGCGCATCAGCATTTTGTTCTTTCGTTCTTGCAACAGCACTTGTGCCCAATAATGCGTCCAGACCTTTACCTAAACCTCGTTTTTTCGCGTTCATGCTTCTTCCTTAGTCTGTTCGCTCTGTTCATTGGCTAATTCTTGACGACGTATAATTTCACCTGCAAGCGCAAGATACGCTTTAGCACCATTCGATGATTTATCATAATACATCGCAGGCGTACCAAAACTTGGCGCTTCAGCTAAACGTACATTACGTGGAATGACGGTGCGATATACTTTATCACCAAAATGTTGTTTCAGTTGTTCTGAAACATCTGAGGCTAATCGATTACGTGGATCGAACATCGTCCGTAATATGCCTTCAATTTTTAGATTAGGGTTAACAGCAGCGGCTAATTTACTGGTGGTATCCATTAATGCTGTAAGACCTTCAAGCGCGTAATACTCACATTGCATCGGCACGATAATCGAATCCGCAGCTGCCATCGCATTAATGGTTAATAAGTTTAATGATGGCGGACAATCAATAAAAATATAATCGTAATAATCTTTTACTGCCGCTAACGAATTTTTTAAACGTAACTCACGGGCAAAAAATTCCATCAATTTAATTTCCGCGGCGGTGACATCTTGATTAGCCGCAACCAAATGATATTTTCCCGAGGTCTCAGTAACCATCACCTCATTAACAGGTTTTTCATCGACTAATAAGTCATAAGCCGAGTGTTCGACCGTATACTTATCAACACCACTTCCCATTGTCGCGTTACCTTGTGGGTCAAGATCAATGAGCAATACCTTACGTTTAGTCGCCGACATTGAGGCTGCTAAATTGACACAAGTCGTTGTTTTTCCTACGCCACCTTTCTGGTTAGCTATTGCTATGATTTTGCCCACAAATATTCCCTATTATTTTATCTCAGACATGACAATTAGATGACGTTCGCCCTCTAACTCTGGCACAGTTAGTTTATGTGCAACTTCCAGTTTAAATTTGGTATTCAATGTTTTTATTTCGCCCGTTGGTTTAACCCCTTTCAACGCGTAAAATAATCCATCTTGTTTTGGTAGGTGCTTACACCAATGTAACATATCTTCTAGTGAAGCAAACGCACGACTTAATACCCCATCAAATTTAATTTCAGGCTGGTACTCTTCAACACGAGACTGAACTGGCGTTACGTTCGTTAATTTTAATTCGTGAACAGCTTGGGTAATAAAACGAATTCGTTTGCCTAGACTATCAAGTAAAACAAATTCTTTATCAGGGTTCATGATAGCGAGTGGCAAACCAGGTAAACCAGGACCAGTACCAACATCAATAAAGCGCTCACCTTCTAAGTATGGGCTAACGACAATACTGTCTAGAATATGTTTTACTAACATCTCTTCAGGATCACGAACCGAAGTCAGGTTGTATGCTTTGTTCCACTTATGTAACAAGTTCACTAATGCCACTAATTGCTGTTTTTGGGTATCAGTAACAACTAAAGATGTTTGTGCTAATAAGGCTTCGAGGCGGTTGATCATGCGTAGATTTACTCCGGTAAACTTGATTATATAAGTGAATATTGAATCGTAGAAAAAAGAATAGACAACCTACTAAGCAAGGTAAAGACACCTTGGTTAAATAGTAGCATTGAAAATTAGGGAATAATGTCAAAAATGAGGTTATATAGCCACCGATAAATGAGTTAACGGTGGCTGTAGTAGTAAAATTTTATTTATTTAGTAGGTTTTGCTTTTTCAAGTAAATTAATAGAATTGAGATTGCCGCAGGTGTGATACCTGAAATTCGAGATGCCATGCCAATTGTTTCAGGTTTAACTTCAACTAATTTAGCCACAGCTTCGTTAGAAAGGCCTTTAATTTTTGCGTAATCTAAGTCTGTTGGTAACGTCGTGTTTTCATGACGTCGTTGCTTTTCAATTTCCGCTTTCTGACGATTAATGTAACCTTCATACTTAATAGTAATCTCAACTTGTTCCGCTGCAGATTCATGTTCTAGCTTCGGACCTAACTCTTCGATCGTCATTAATTCGTTATAAGTCACTTCAGGACGACGAACAAGATCTTCTAAAGTATGTTCACGAGATAATGGTTTTGCTAGCAATGCATTGATCTTATCTGCAAAGTCTTTATTTGGATTGATCCACGTAGAACGTAAACGCTGCTGTTCTAGTTCGATCGCTTCCATCTTCTCGTTAAACACCTGCCAGCGATGATCATCAACTAAGCCAAGTTCACGACCTTGCTCTGTCAAACGTGCATCAGCATTATCTTCACGTAACAATAAACGATATTCAGCACGGCTAGTAAACATGCGGTACGGTTCTTTAGTACCTAGCGTTGCAAGATCGTCGATCAACACACCCAAATAGGCTTGATCACGACGTGGGTTCCATGTGTCTTCATCACGTGCTGTACGAGCAGCATTTAAACCAGCAAGTAAACCTTGTGCAGCAGCTTCTTCATAACCCGTTGTGCCATTGATTTGACCCGCAAAGAATAAACCTTCAATAAATTTACTCTCTAACGTTAACTTAAGATCGCGGGGATCAAAGTAGTCGTATTCGATCGCGTAACCAGGACGAGTGATATGCGCATTCTCTAAACCACGGATCGAACGTACAAGATCAACTTGAACGTCGTACGGTAAGCTTGTTGAAATACCGTTAGGATATACTTCGTGCGTCGTTAAACCTTCAGGCTCAATAAATATTTGATGTGAATCTTTATCGGCAAAACGAGTGATCTTATCTTCGATCGACGGACAATAGCGTGGACCAATACCTTCGATCACACCTGTATACATAGGGCTACGATCCATACCGTTACGGATCACGTTATGTGTGTTCGTATTGGTGTGAGTAATAAAACAAGGTGTTTGTTGTGGATGATCTTTACGGCTACCTACAAAAGAAAATACAGGCGTGATTTCATCACCATGCTGCGTTTCCATTACAGAGAAATCGATCGTGCGACCATCAATACGTGGTGGCGTACCAGTTTTCAAACGATCAGTACGTATAGGTAACTCACGTAAACGAGCTGCTAATGAAACAGATGCTGGATCACCAGCACGACCGCCTGCATAGTTTTGCAAACCGATGTGGATAAGTCCATCAAGGAATGTACCTACCGTTAATACAACTGATTTTGCTCTAAATGTAAGACCAGCTTGAGTAACAACACCTACAACACGATCGTTCTCAACGATAAGATCATCAACTGATTGCTGAAATATAGTTAAGTTTGGCTGGTTTTCAAGTTTCTGACGTACTGCAGATTTATATAATAATCGATCCGCTTGAGCACGAGTAGCTCGAACAGCAGGGCCTTTGCTTGAATTTAATGTTCTAAATTGAATACCACCAAGGTCAGTTGCTTGACCCATGATACCGCCAAGTGCATCAATTTCTTTAACCAGATGGCCTTTACCAATACCACCGATTGCTGGATTGCATGACATATGCCCTAGCGTATCGATGTTATGGGTTAATAATAATGTGCTTCTTCCCATGCGAGCAGCAGCTGCAGCAGCTTCAGTGCCAGCATGTCCGCCACCTACGACGATAACTTCAAATTGTTCATGGTATGCCATGTATCACCTCGGTTTTATTTGGCGGAAATATTCAGAGCGGCACAGTTTACGGTTTTCTCTAACAGATGCAAATGATCTTAAATATTTTTTTATTTAGATCTAACTGTTGATCTTTAGATCTTAAAAGAGATCTTATTAGATCTATTATTAAGATCGCCTTGTTCTGTTGATAACTCACTTTGATCTAGCAAGATCAGTTATTTAGGTGCGATCACTTGCTGTTAGTAAGGGTTGTGCTTGTTACGTATAAGTTGGGTGTAAATAGCCGAGTTATACACAGGGTCTGAAAGCCTTGATTTATTCTACAAGGATAACTATAGGTTGATCACAAGAAAGATCCATAGTTATCCACAGAAAATAAAAATAAAAAAATGCGATCATGGTCATATTATAGCCAATTTTGAGACCATTCTGGATACCAAATATCGATCATGTCTTCAGGGATCGGCGTTTCTAATGTGCATATCTCGAGTGTGATCGCTACTTTTTCTGCCTTAAGTTTTGCTAGTTGACGATCGATCATATGTCCAGCATTACAAAATTGATCATAAGATTTGGAGCCTAGGGCGATCACGCTGTATTTTACGTTGCTTAAATCAGGGCTGTTTTGTTCGAGCTGCTGTGTGAATGGAAGTATGTTTTCTGGAAAATCGCCAGCCCCGTGGGTCGCTGTACAGATGATCCAAGGGTTATTTTTGTTGATCGGCAAGTCTGTTAACTTAGGATCGAGGTGTATGTTGGTCTTAAAACCTTGCTCTACAAGTTTTTCAACTAAATGATCCGCTACGTATTCAGCTGATCCCAAGGTAGTACCGACAATAATTTCAAATGTATACATGATTTCCTCTTATTAAATGGTTTATTATTTTATTTTTACGGTAATATATCGTAATTCTAACTATTTTCTTTATAGCTTATTAAGGTGTTTATGGCTTCAATTTTTCAACGTTTGTGTAATGTATTTAGTAAGCCTAAAGTAACGAAACAAACGACGATCTCCACACCCAAACCTGTTATTAATAGAATTGCTACAGCTCCAGTGAGTATACCTGATGTCGGTTTAAGGGATGAGATAATTGACACTAGCTCATTGTTTTACGATCTACTTTTCAATAATCAAGATGTAAATGCTGAATCTAATGCTGGGTTGAACCCGCTAGAAAAAAGTATTTTACTGAAAGTTGAGGCGAGTATTGGGCGACCAAAAAGTATTGCATTGAATGTGGTTCGATTACCGGAGGTGTTGCATAAGGTATCGAACTTAATTGACAGTGATAGTTACACTGCGGAACAACTCGCTGAATTGATCTCTCGGGACCCAGTACTTGCTGCTGATGTTATTAAGCTTGTTAATTCTGCTGGGTATCAATTAGGTGGGCAAGAGGTGACTAGCTTACAGGAAGCTGTTGTTCGTTTAGGCGGATTACAAATTAAGTCGATAGTATTAACGATCGTGATGCAAAATATGACCGATATAAAACCGATTTACTTTAAATTGTTTGGTCAGCATTTATGGCAACATTCGTTAAGCACTGCCTTGTGGGCAAAAAAGTTAGCGAAGAGTAGGGGAGAGGATCCTGATTTAGCTTATTTTTTAGGGTTGATTCATGATGTGGGTAAGATTGCGCTGTTTAAATTAATTGTGGATGAAATGAATATAAGCGACCCGCAATTCAGACCAAACTCGAAGCTATTTCGTCAGATGATGACGAAACACTCTTTACGATTGTCGACTCTTATCGCTCAGTCTTGGTTGCTTCCAGGCTCAGTGGTTAAAGCACTACATGAGCAAGTTAATAATACGGCGACAGTTGAGCATACAGGCCCTGGAAAGGTACTGGAAGATGCTAATTTATATAGCGAGATACATTTATTACTCGAAAAGCAGCTTATTTCACTACAGCAGGCGAGTGAGTTTTGCCGTGAGCATGATTTAGATATCGATGCTTGTATTGCGGGTGTTTAACTTCAATATTAGCACCTAGTCTACGAGGCTTATTTACTTATAATTAGCTCTTTCTTAGATGGCTGAACACGCTCGTTTAGACCTTGAAATAGTTATCATTTAGTCATGCTAAGTTGTGGGTAACTCTGTGGATGGGTTTGTAATCAGGATTTTATTTAATCGTTGCGTAAGTATATTAAATGTGGCAATTATGATCTTAACTCTCTGATGCACTAAGGGAGTCGTTGCTGCTATTTAAGATGATCCCAGTTAGGATCATCTTAAATAATGTTAGAAGATTACTTGCCGATACAGAATGATGTAAAGATACGACCAAGAAGATCATCTGAGGTGAATTCACCTGTAATCTCTGATAATTGATCTTGTGCTAAGCGCAGTTCCTCTGCAAGCAGCTCTCCAGCCATGTAAACCTCTAGTTGATGCTTACCTATCTGCAGGTGCTCATCGGCCTTTTCAATTGCATCTAAATGGCGACGACGGGCAATAAAGCCACCTTCTGTACTGCTTTGATAACCCATGCACTCTTTCAAGTGGTCCTTCAATTCATCTAAGCCGAGATTTTCTTTTGCTGATATTTTAAAAACAGCATGGCCTTGATCTTCACCTTTCGTTAACGTCTCTCCGGTTAGATCCATCTTATTTCTGATGACTGTCAGTCCGATCGACGCTGGAAGACGATCAATAAAGTCTGGCCATATTTCGGCAGGATCCGTTGCATCAGTTGTTGTTCCATCAACCATGAAGAGTACTTGATCCGCATTGTTGATCTCTTCCCAAGCTCGTTCAATACCAATTTGCTCTACACGATCCGGACTTTCTCGTAGACCGGCTGTATCAATAATATGTAGCGGCATGCCGTCTATGTGAATATGCTCGCGTAGTACATCACGTGTTGTACCAGCTATGTCTGTCACAATCGCAGACTCTTTACCTGCTAATGCGTTTAATAAGCTTGATTTACCGGCGTTAGGACGACCAGCAATAACGACTTTCATACCCTCTCGAATAATGGCACCTTGCTTCGCTTCTTTTTGAACTGCGGTTAGGTTGTCCATAATTTTGTAGAGTGCTTGGGCTATTTTACCATCGGCAAGAAAATCGACTTCTTCTTCTGGGAAATCAATGGCTGCTTCAACATAAATACGTAAGTGAATTAAACTTTCTGTCAGCGTATTAATTTTTTTTGAAAACTCACCTTGTAATGAATTCATTGCTGATTTAACTGCACGTTCAGATGTTGCATCAATAAGATCGGCAATTGCTTCTGCTTGGGTTAAATCCATTTTGTCATTCAGAAATGCACGCTCAGAGAATTCACCAGGGCGAGCCATTCTAATGCCATCAATTTTTAAGATACGTCGCATTAACATATCCATGATCACTGGACCACCGTGACCTTGTAATTCTAAAACGTCTTCACCGGTAAATGAATTCGGCGCTTTGAACAAGATAGCGATACCTTGGTCAATAGTCTGTTGCTCTTCATCCAGGAAAGATAAGTAATCGGCTTTACGCACGGTTGGTATTTTATTTAAAATTGTTTGTGCGACTAACTCTGTTTTTGGTCCAGAGATACGAATAATACCAACACCACCTCGTCCTGGCGGTGTGGCTTGTGCAATGATAGTTTCATTAGTTAGCATGTGATTACCCGAAGATAGTAGGTTTTTGATATGAAAAAAGGCGGCACAAGTGCCGCCTTGATAAGATTAGCAAGCTTATTTCTTACTATGCAAACCTTGTTTTTCCAGTGCACGGAAAATAATAGTTTGTTGGATAATTGTAACTACGTTACTCATTAACCAGTATAGAACTAGACCAGCAGGGAACCACAAGAAGAAGAAAGTAAACATAACAGGCATAAACTGCATTACTTTCTGTTGCATTGGATCCTGAACTTGTGTCGGAGACATTTTCTGAATCATGTACATAGTAACACCCATTAATAGCGGTAATACGTAGTACGGGTCTTGTGCTGATAAATCGTTAATCCATAATGCGAATGGTGCGTGACGTAATTCCACACTTTCCATTAATGCCCAGTATAGCGAGATGAAAATCGGCATTTGGATGATCATTGGGAAACAGCCACCTAATGGATTAACTTTCTCTTCTTTATACAATGCCATCATTGATTGCGACATTTTTTGACGGTCATCACCGTGTTTTTCACGTAATGCAGTCAGTTTAGGCTGTAGTAAACGCATTTTTGCCATTGATGTGTATTGCGCTTTAGTTAGCGGATACATCAAACCACGCACGGTAAACGTGATCATGATTACAGCAATACCCCAGTTACCCACTAAACCATGGAAGAACTGTAGTAATTTAAATAGCGGCTGTGCAATGAACCATAACCAGCTGTAATCAACTGTTAGGTCAAGACCTTCAACTAATTCGCCCATCTCATCTTGTAATTTTGGACCAACCCAAAGTTTCGCAGAGATAGTTGTTTCGCTGTTCGGTGCAATCGCTTCAACAGGTTGTTTGAAACCGATAATCGCTTGACCTTGTGTAAAGTCAGTGCGACCAATGTTCAAACTGTAGAAGTGGTTTTGGCTATTACCAGGGATCCAAGCGGATACAAAGTAATGCTGTAACATGCCAACCCAACCTGCCGTAGTAGTGCGGCTTAGGTTTGCATCACTGATATCACTGAAATCGTATTTTTCATAACGTTTATCAGTTGTACCCAGTGCTGCACCACGGTAAGCCTGCATCATCATGCTGCTACCAGTGTCTTCTGACAAATCAATGTTTTGCTTTAATTGACCGTACATTTGAACTGATATTACATTAGCTGATTGGTTATTAATTTTATAGCTAACTTCAATGTCATAGCTGCCACGTGTCAGAGTGAATACTTTCGTAAACTGAACACCGTTTGCATCTGTATATGAAAGCGGGATACTTAACGTATCACCTGAGATAGAGAAGCTTTCTGCAGTTGTCGTGTATTGTGGACGGCCATTTGCATTTGCATCAGGACCATTTGCGCCAATAAGACCACTTTGTGCGATATACACATTCGTTGCGTCATTTTGTAATAATGTGAAACGCTCTTCAGCATCCAATTCTGTCGCATGCTCAAGTAAATCTGCACGAACGATATCACCACCTAATGTGTCGATAGTCAGTTCAAGTACATCAGAGCTGATAGTAATCAAGTTATTTGATTGCTCAGAATTCGGAGCGTCAGTTGTTGCGTCACTGCCTGCTGGTACATCGCCAGTTAAACCATTTGTGATCGCTTGAGTCGTTGTTTGTACTGCAACCGGGTTGTCTTTATTTTGCCACTCGGTGAATAGCAAAAAGCTGACAAACAATAATCCGATGACAAGTAAATTACGTTGGGATTCCATAATCTAATTAATCTCTTTGTTTGGGTTCTGGTACAGGATCGTAACCATGTTTATTACTAAAAGGATGACATATTAATAGACGTTTGGCTGTGAGCCAACAACCTTTTGTAAATCCGTGGAGTTTTATTGATTCTATCGCATATTGGGAACACGTAGGAGTGAAGCGACAGCGAGGGCCAATTATTGGACTAATAAATAATTGGTAACCTCGTATTAATTTGGTGCCTAACCATTGCAACGGCGACAAAGTTTGCGCCATAACTTCTCCAATAATGCATCGATTTCTGCATTTTCCAAGTTTGCAATACCAGATTTAGCGATAACCACGATATCAACATTGGGAAAATCATGATGGCGTGTCCGAAAACTTTCTCTAATTAGACGCTTAACTCGGTTACGGCCGACAGCAAGTTTAATTGCTTTTTTAGGTACAGCTAAACCAAGACGAGTATGTCCAAGTGAGTTATTTTTGGCAAGTATAGTTATATGAGGTGAGGCTGATCGCACAGGGTCTGCGAATACGTTTTTGAAGTGTTCGGGAGTTAACAAACGTAACTCCCGAGGAAAGCTCTTATCTATCACGTCTGATAATTAAGCGCTTAAAGACTTACGACCTTTTGCACGGCGACGTGCAAGAACCTTACGGCCACCTACAGTTGCTTTGCGTGCGCGGAAACCGTGTGAACGTTTACGCTTAAGGTTACTTGGTTGAAAAGTACGTTTCATAGCTTTATCCGTTATAAAATTAACTGTACAGTTATGTTGAGTCAGTCAAGAAATAATGACCGGTCGTCAACTTGACTAACACAAAAAGAGGCGGAATTTTAATCATTGTTGTAAAACAAGTCAATAATTAATCAATATTCGCCTCGTGAAAATAGCAATATCTTACTTCAATTCGATTATTTCGGCCGATTAATATGCGATTGGATACATGAAATAATGGGCTAAATTCCTATCTATACAGATAAAAATTATAATTCGGTTTAATAATTGCTGTTATTCCAATCTGATCACAAGGGATCAAGCGGGGAATTATACAGGCTATTTACTAACTAACAAGTCAGCGCTGCTAATTTATCCACTTTATAGTGCCTGATTATTGATTTACTCGCTGTAAAAATCGACGAGTACGAGGATCTTGCGGGTTATTAAAGATCATATCCGCGGATCCTTGTTCAATAATCTGACCTTGATCCATAAAAATCACCCGGTCTGCGATTTCTTTTGCAAATTGCATTTCATGCGTGACAATCAGCATTGTTTGTTTCTGTGTTGCTAATTGGCGCATTAATCCGAGTACTTCACCGACCCATTCAGGGTCTAGTGCTGACGTCGGTTCATCAAATAAAATGACCTTACTTTGTGCAGCCATGGCGCGAGCGATGCCGATACGCTGCTGCTGACCGCCAGAAAGGGCAGATGGATAACTGTCTTTTTTATCAGCTAAACCAATACTATTTAGGATAGTAAGTGCTTCTTGTTTAGCGATAGCAGGTGATTTACCTCTAACGATAATCAAGCCTTCAGTAATATTTTCTAATGCTGTCTTATTAGCGAATAATGCATAATTTTGAAATACAAACGCTGTTTTTTTACGTAATTCTGTTATTTGTTTTTTTGTTGCCGTATTGGCATCAACAATTAAGTCATCAATTGTTATATTAGCTGTTGTAGGCTGTTCTAGAAAGTTTAGACAGCGTAAAAGTGTCGACTTTCCGGTACCAGAAGGACCAATGATAACGGTTGTCTCACCTTCTTTTATGCTTAAATCAATTTGGCGTAATACAATGTTGTCACCAAAATGTTTACTTAAATTTTCCACTTTGATCATGTTAATACGCCTTATTAAGGTAGCGTTCTAGCTGTGCTTGTATTTGGGTAAACACAAGTACTACAGCCCAATAAATCAGCGCAACGGCAAGATAACTCTCGAAAAAGTAAAAACTTGATGAGGCTTCCATTTGGGTTTTTGCCATGATTTCGGTAACACCTAACGTAAATGCCAATGAAGTACTTTTAATCATATCAATAAAGTAATTCATTAATGATGGCGTCGCGATACGTGCTGCTTGTGGCAAAATGATGCGGCGCATCGCTTGACTCGAGGTCATCCCTATACTGAGTGATGCTTCCATTTGTGACTTATCAACAGCCATGATTGCAGCGCGAATACTTTCTGCTTTGTAGGCGGCAAAATGTAGCGTTAAGCCAATCACAGATGCGGTAAAGGCATCCATGTTAATGAGTATTGGAAATAGGCGAGGTAGGCCGTAATACAACAAAAACAACTGGACTAGAAGCGGGGTGCCACGGAAAAAAGAAATAAACAATATGGCAAGCTGATTAAGTACAGGTACTTTGAAGGTACGTACCACTGCTAAGCCGATTGCTAATATCAAGGCAAAGACGACACCGATAAGTGCCATCTGCATGGTTGTTCCCAAATACTTAAATAGTATTGGGAACAGGTTCAGCATGTATTCGAAATTAAATTGCATTTATTTTACAGTGATATCCGTTGAGAACCATTTTTCTGAAATTGTTGCAAGCGTCCCATCTGCACGCATGTTATCGAGTGTTGTATTTACTTTCAAACGCAGTGCTTCTTGTTTTTCTGTTTTCAAAAATGGCATTGCATTTTCGATTGTTTCAAACGTTGGGCCTGCTAGTTGCAACGGTAATGGTGATTTGTTGATTAATTCAAGTGATGATAAACGATCCATCACAAATGCGTCTGTACGACCTAATGCTACATCACGTTCAATACCAGTGTCGTAAGTTTTAATCGTAATACTGTTATTGGTGTCGTATTTGCGTAATAAATCAGCAAAGTTTGAACCTAAATTCACACCTACAGTTTTGTTCGATAGGTCCTTAATACCATTAATTTCTTTGTTGCCTTTTTTTACGACAACTTGTGCACCGTCATAAACGTAAGTTTGGCTAAATGAATATTTAGCTGTGCGTGCTGGTGTGATTGTTACTTGATTAGAAATTGTATCGATACGACCCGTTTCTAACATACCAAATAGACCAGAAAAATTAACAGTGATGAATTCAACTTTTGAGTCATTACGTTTCGCTATCTCTTTCCATAAATCGACTTCAAAGCCTTGTAGCTGATCGTTTTTTGAAAAAGTAAACGGAAAGTAGTTACCTGACATGCCGACTTTAATTGTTTCTTGCGCCTGTGCAAATGTGGTTAACGTTGAGCTTATAAGTACTGCTGCGGCTAATAATAGTTTTTTCATGGTCCATCCTATGTGACGCAAATTATATGTTTAATGCGTGCATGATATTCTAATGTAAAATGAATTATAAATAGCGTTTAGTTATAACTAATTGCTAAAAGATAGTGTGATTAATTGTAATGTTGGTTTTTTTTATACTGATTAGCGTGTTATTGGTTTTTATTTTGCTTTTGTGTGGATAACTGTTTATTCATGCTAGCGCTTATTCACAATTAGCAGTAAAATAATGCATTATTTTTTATTATTTATCTGGAGTGTGGAGA